>JAKAJA010000133.1 GCA_021814085.1 Acidobacteriota bacterium
GGCTCGGGCTTCGGTGAGGATGCGGTTGGCCGTGCCCTCCAGGCGCGCCCTGTCGCGGTCGTAGACCACGCAGAACATGGAGAAGTACCCCGCCCCCTCCTTGTCGCGCTGGATGGCGTTGGTGACCTCCGCCGCGTCGCTGGCCAGGTCGATGGACTTCTGGGCGATGCTCTTGAGGGCCTTCACGTTCGCCAGGGAGTTGCCCCAGTTCTGCTGGATGTTCAGCGCGGTGATGAACTGCTCCGGGTCCAGGGCCTCATAGTGCTGGGTGATCCAGTACTCCGAGAGCCGCTCGTCCTGGCGGCTGCTGCCCAGGCGCGTGAGCGGGTCGAAGAGGGTGGGGTAGCTCACAGCCGGTAGGGTCTCCAGGTTGAGGACCCGGAAATGGGTGTGCGGACCCGCCGTGCCGTTGTCCTCACGGCAGAGGTCCTCCCCCCCGTTGGCCCAGTTCGCATCCAGGATCTGCTCGGGGATGGTGTAGGCGGGGTTGTAGGTGATCTGCCGAGCCGCGATGCGCTGGAGGGGGTTCAGGAAGTAGTAGAAGAGGCTGAGCATCTCGTCCTGGCCGAGAGGGCTCACCCGCGCGAAGCCGGCCATGTTGTCCAGGATGCCGTGCCAGACGTTGCCGATACGGCCCAAGCTGGTCTCGAACCGGGGCCAGTTGAAGGCCCGCTTGCCGTGGACCAGGGCGCCCCAGAGGGTGTCCTTCAAGCCGCCCGTTTCCGCCTCCAGGCTGATGAAGACGCGGTTCTCGTACATGGTGGAGCTTCGTCCCTCCCAGAAGCCGGTCTGGCGCTCGCGCAAGTACCGGATGATCTCTGGAGCGGAGGGGTCCGTTTCAAGGACGAGGGGCTCGGCCCGACGGCGCACGAAGTGGACGCTGAAGGCGTAGCCCGGGCCCAGATTCTGGACCAGGGCGTGGAAGTCGCTCCGGATACCGTTCAGCTCCTCGTCCGCTGCGAGCTGGCTCTCGCACGAGAGGACCTCGGCGACGGCGAGTACGTTGCTGTTGCGTTGGAGGACGTAGGTGTCGCCCTTGTGGGGGACGAAGTCCAGCCAGTTCAATGCGTCGGTGAGGCTCTCCGCGCCCTTGATGTCCCGGATCAGTTTTTGGTGAACCATGAGACCCTGCTCCGCCGCGCCGCATCCAGGCTTGGCCTGAAGCGTCGGGCTCGAAAGATGATTTCCAGGTAACGGGGGTCCTTGCTCTTGCCGTACTTCATGACGGCGAAGAGCACCGCGAGGACGATGAAGCCCGTCACTAGCCCCTTGAAGGCCACTCCGTAATAGAAGCCGAAGTAGCAGGCCACGACCTCCGTCGCGTTGTAGCCCGCAATCGTGAACTTCTCGTTCAGGGAGCGATAGAGGCGTCGCTCTTGAAGAGCCATCGAACCAACCCGATCAGTGAATGAGGACGTTGATCAGGGCCGCCGCGCCGATGACGATGGACGCGCCGATGATGACCTTTCCGAGGCGGCTCCAGCCCTCGGAGTGGCCGAACATGATGGCCAGGCCTCCGAGGATGATGCCGATGGTGACGATATAGGGGGCGAGGGTGTTGAACTCGTCGATGACCTTCTGTGCGGTCGTTTGCAGGGGGTCCTGCTGGGCTTGAGTGGCGAGGGTGGTCATGCCGAGGGCGTAAAGGGAAGTGAAGATGCGCTGCGCGGACTGCTTCACGGTCTCCTCCTCTATGTTGGCTTCTTGCGGGTCCTGGGCTTCCCGGCCGCATGGCCGGACTGCTTGAGTAGCCTCAAATAGAGGCGCAAAGCTCTCCTAAAAAGGATGGGGCGGGTTAGACGCTTGTCCGCCTTCACCATGTTGTCCACCTGCCCGAGTAGCTCGATGGGCGTGAGTACCTGAACGGCGTGAGAGTAGATGCTCTGACTCATGCTCTCCTCCACCGCCGCCTCCTCAATCCACTCCTGAATCGTCGCGTCGTCGTACGTCGGTTCCATGCTCGTCTCCTTTCTCTCGGGTCGTGCCGTTTAAGCACTCAGCATGCCCCATTGGGAGAAAGAAATCAATGCACAGCGAACAATACATCATTCAACAATGCAATTCAAGTCAATAGGGACGGCATTTGAGCCTGTGTAACGGTAGGGGAGTACGGGGCAGTGGAGGGAAATATAGGGGGCGGCATTTGCCCCACAAGAAGGTTGCGGTCGCCTCAATGGAAGTTGAGATCAGCGAAAGCAACGAGTCCCACATGCAAGGAGGGCCTCCCGGCACAGCGTTGGTTACCGGGAGTACCTGATGGACCCAGTAATGCGTGTTTACACGTATTACTATCGTCGCGGGATGGAATCTGAATTGGACAAAAAGGCTTGCACTTATTAATAAGTGACTGTATTCTTATCCAAGGTGAGATTGATGCAGGCCAAAGAAGAAACACTCCGACAATTTTCAAAGCACCACGGAATGCTCCGTACCGCTCAGGCGCTCAGGCTTGGCATCCATCCTCGGACGCTCTATTCCCTCCGAGAGGAAGGCCAAATCGTTGCCGTCGCTCGGGGCCTGTACCGCATGGCGGACGCCCCCGAGCTGTCCGACCCCGACCTGGCAACCGTCGCCGCAAAAATTCCCTCGGCTGTCGTCTGCCTTCTCTCCGCCCTCGCCTACCACAACCTCACGACCCAGATCCCCCATCAGGTCTACATCGCCCTGCCGCGCCATGCCTCCTACCCAAGGCTGGAGCATCCTCCCCTGAGGATCTTTCAGTTCTCGAGAGCCCCGTACGAGGCCGGCATCGAAAGGAAACGGGTAGAGGGAGTGGAACTGAAGGTCTACTGCCCGGCCAAGACTGTCGTGGACTGCTTCAAATTCCGCAACCAGATCGGTCTGGATGTGGCCCTGGAGGCGCTACGGGATGCCTGGCGGCATAAGAGGGTCACGATGGATGATCTCTGGCGTTTCGCCCAAGTCTGCCGCGTCACCAACGTGATGCGACCGTATCTGGAGTCGGTGGCATGACGAAAGATGCGCCTAAGGATCTGGCCGCCTCCATCCGCCAGAGACTGCTCGACATCGCGCGTAGGACGGGCAGGCCCTTCAATGAATTGCTGACCTACTACGGCATGGAACGTTTCCTCTATCGATTGAGCCAGTCGGAGCACGCCTCCTCGTTCATTCTGAAGGGGGCCTTGTTGCTTCACGTGTGGCAGGGCGAGGGGGCGCGAAGCACGAGCGATATCGATTTGGTGGGGTTCGGTTCGAATGCACCGGAGGCAGTGGCCGAGAGGGTCCGCGAGTGCCTGCTGGTCGAAGTTCCGCCGGATGGTGTCCAATTCGACACCGAAAGCGTCCAGGCAGAGCCAATTGCGGAGGGTGCGGATTACCAGGGGGTGAGGGTTCAAGTTCGAGGCCTGCTTGGAAAGATGCGGTTGGCGTTGCAGGTCGACGTAGGGTTCGGCGATGCCCTTGAACCGGAGCCTGCCCTCGTCGATTACCCGGCGTTGCTGGACTTTCCGGCGCCCAAGCTCCTTGGATATGCCCGTGAGAGCCTCGTCGCAGAGAAATTTGAAGCCATGGTCAAGCTGGGGGCCACGAATAGCCGCATGAAGGACTTCGGTGACCTGTATGGCTTGAGCCTGACGATGCCGTTCAATGGAGTCAGCCTTACAAATGCGCTGGAGGTAACTCTTGCCAAGCGGGGAACGAGGATTCAGGACGTCCTCCCGCTGGTTCTCACGCCCGAGTTCGTCCTTCTGCCCCAGAAGAAGACTCAGTGGCGCAGTTACCTCAAGAAGAGGCGATTTGCCGTTCGGCCTCCAGACTCGCTTGAAGATGTCCTGAAGCAAATAAGACTGTTTCTCTTGCCTCCCGTCATTGCGCTCAGCCAGCACACCCCCTTCAAGAAGCAATGGCTACCTGGAGGACCGTGGAGGGACGACTGAGCAGCCACAATAGGTCTACTGCACCTATGGCCACAGCGTTCGCCATTCAATCGGACGAGTTCACTTCCGAGGGAATCGGCATAACGGGTTTCTCCTCCAAATAGGCACGAAAGGCCTCTTCAACCACCCGTTTCAATTCCTTCCTGTCCCAATACGCCACGGCCTTGAGTTGTTGGACCGTCTCTTCTTTGACGATGAAGGTGGCTCGGGTCCAGCCGGGGCGAAGGCCTTTGGATGTTGTGGTGCCCTTGCTCAGTCTATCTGGTGTACTGGAATGCCCGGGAGTATTTGGTGGACCGGGTAACTTGTGTTTACTCGGGTTACTGGTCTTACTGGATGGACTTGGGGTGCTCGTCTTATCGGCTTTACTCGGTTTCCTTGGATTACTCGGTAGACTCGGTACACCGCCGTGTTGGTCAGGCTCATCGGCCTGGTCCCGGTCTATCCAGCCAAGAGGGTTCTTCTTTTGGAAGGGGTCGGAACCCATGCGGGGTTTGTTGGCCATGATCTATCTCCTCGCGACTGTTTCTTGGGAAAGGGCCAGGTAGTCCTGGGCCCCGCGGCAATCAGGCCGATACTCGAAGATGGTTTGGCCGAAGCTCGGGGCCTCTGCCAGGGCCACGTTGTCGTGGATCAGAGTAGCGAAGAGCTTGTCAGCGAAGTACTCGCGGATCTTCTCTACGACCTCTCGGTTGAGGTTCTTCCGGGCATCGAACTGGGTCCCGATGATCCCCGAGATGGTCAGGTCGGGGTTGAGCCGCTTCTTGACTACCTTCACCGTGTCAACCAGTTTGCTCATGCCCTGGAGGGCTAAGAACTCGGTCTGGAGGGGAATGAAGACCTCCTGCGCCGCCGTGAGGGCGTTCAGCGTGAGCAGGCCAAGGCTTGGTGGACAGTCCAGCAGGATGAAGTCGTACAAAGGCAGGCCCGCCAAGGCCTCCTTAAGAAGATACTCTCTCCCGGCCATGCTTGAGAGCTCCATCTCCGCCGCCGATAGGCTCAAGGAGGAGGGGAGTACCTCCAATCCATCACGTTTGACGATGGCCTCGGCCGCGGGGATCTCTCCCTTCAGTACTTCGAAAACCGTGTAATCCAGCTCGTGGGCCTGGATGCCCAGGCCATAGGTTAGGTGCGCCTGCGGGTCCAGGTCCACCAGGAGCACGGACTTGCCCAGCATGCTCAATCCGGCTCCCAAGTTGATCGTCGACGTGGTCTTCCCCACGCCCCCCTTCTGGTTTATCAAGGCAATCGTCGGCACGGATTCCCTCCTTGGAGAGAGTATAGGTTACTCAGTGTACTAAGTCAACATAGATTACTGAGTAATCTGTTTTTACATAATGAAGAAAAAGGCCCCTCTGGGGAGGGGCCTCGTTAAGGTTGGGAACCGGGGCATGGCCTTCAGGCGCGCAAAATCATCCGAAATCCATCGCAAGTAAATCGCAAGTTCGGAACCGTTCTTGCGGGCTTCTCCAGGGAACGCCGGGAAGAGCCCTTTTCATGCCGAGCCTAGTGGAATGGGCCTCTTGAGTACTTGCGGGCACTTTAGGTAACTCCTTAGTAATCAGCATTTAGGCTCTTCGTAATCAGTAGGTCCGCGGTTCGATTCCGCGCGTCGGCTCCAGCAAAATCAACTACTTACGGGGCCGCCGAGAGGCGGCCTCATTGCGTTTTGCCGCCACCTGATGAAGTC
>JAKAJA010000134.1 GCA_021814085.1 Acidobacteriota bacterium
CGGGCCCGGAGGCCCGCCCTTTTATTTTGCGACCCGACCGGTCAGGGCAGGATCAGTAGTTCTGGTTCGCCGTCGGGGAAGGATCGGTAGAAGGCGGCGCCTTCGGGTGCGGGAAGGCGGGCTCGGAGGCGGAGCGATTCGGAGGGTTCAAAGCCGAGAGCAGCGAGGAAGCTATGCCAATGGGAGCGGGAATCCTCGGTCTTGAGCACGGCCCCGGGGATCTTCCCGTCGAGGTTGAAAACGATGGCGCGGTTTCCCTCGCACCTCACGGCGTAGGACTGGGGTACGGGGGTAAGTTCCTCCAGGGAAGGGGGAATGACCTCCGGTTTGTCTGGCGTGGGGATGGTGGAGGTATCACCGGGGACGATCCTGACCCGCTGCACGACCTTGGTCGGATCGAGACGGGCTTTTGACCAGACGTCGTCGATCCATGGACCGAGTCGCTGCCTGGGCATCCAGAACACCCTGGGGTAAGCCACCTCCAGCGATGTCAGCTTGTAGGTCGCAACGGCTATACCGGAATGGCAGATGCGAATTTCGAGCGCGCCTACCGACAGTTCGAGGTAGAACTTGTTGGATAGGGCGAGCCTTCCCCGTTCGTCAACGAGGCGCTCACCCGGGGGCGCCGGTGGTGGAGGTGGCGGTGGCGCGGCCTGTTTTGCCTTGGCTGCCCAGAGTGCGGCGGAGGCGATCAGCAGCAGGAGGACGCAGGTGAGTTTTCTCATGTCAGTACATGAAGACAGGCGTGCCCACGGGCGCCTTCTTCCAGATGATGCGGAGGTCGTCCCGTCCGACCCGGATGCAACCGTGGCTCACGCTTTTGCCGAGAAGACGGGTGTAGAGGGTGCCGTGGATCATGTACCCCGATGGCCCACCTCCTAGGTCCAGGGCATACTCGCCCAGCATGCCCTCCTGAACCCGGTCGGCGTAGTTCCTCGGCATGGGTTCTCCAGACTCGATGTAGTCCCAGTCGGGTGCCGTCCATGTTGGGTTCTCGCGCTTGGCTTTGACGTAGAAGCGTCCCGTGGGCGTATCGAAGATCCACTTTCGCTTGCCGGAGGGGTCCTCGAGGATGGAACCAGCGCCCGCCGAAACCACGGCGGTAAGGATCTTCTGTCCATTTTCGTAGAGGTGCAGCCTGTTGGTCATCCTGTCGATGACGATATATACGCCGCCCTTGGGCGCAAGCTTGGCCAGGGCCTTCTCGTCGGGTGGTGGAAGGGGGTCGCCCTTGTCATCGGTCCTCACCAGCGGTTCGGTGACGAGGTGGTCTTGCACATAAGGGCGCGACATGGCCCTGTATCCGTAGCCCGTTGAAAAATAGAACAGGGCGGCCAGGAGCAGGATCGTCACGAACCCGCAGAACAGGGCGAAGCTCGCGGCGCTAAAGATCCAGAGGACCTTGCGGTTCCGTTTGTCAGGTTCGAATAGGGGAGTCCCCGGCTCGGGGGACTTCTCCGTGGCGGCGTCCAGGATGTCCATCAGCGGCTATCTCCCTGCCTTAGCGCGGAGCGAACCGGTCCCACTCCACCGTCGCTCCCGACGATCGCAACCATGGTACCTACGGAAGTCTCCCGGAACAAGACTTCCATATCCCTGTTGTCAGGGGCGACGCAGCCATCGGTCCAATCGAACCCTCGGCCGCCGTCGCCGTGGATCTCGATGAGGCCGCCGATTCGGGTGCGTGAGGTGATCTCGCCGCGCTCCTTGGCGGCCTGGAAGCGGCGCTTGTCATCGGCGTTGGGGTAGTTCAACAGGAGGGCCATGCCGTACTTGCTCTGGCCGTACTTCTTCTTCTGCGTGACGTAATAGAGGCCTTCCGGCGTGGTCCGGTCACCCGCATGGAGCTTCTGGTTGATGGAGTTGGCCCCCAGATCCACGGGGAAGGAACGCACCACCTTGCCCCCGCGGTAGACCTCCAACCGGTGCCTCTCCTTGATCACCACCAGGGCCACGCCGCTCGCGCGGGAGGCATCAACGGCTTGCCGGATCCAGCCCCTCCATGCGGAGAGGTGGCCGGGGTCGTCATAACGCGCCAGAGCCATGCGCGACCGCGCATGGGCCACGGAACTCGCCTTGATGGACTCTCTCGCACAGTCCAGGGCCTGGTCATATCGGCCGCAGTCCTGGTAGGCCTTGGCGCGCTTGAGGTTGATGGCGGCCGCGGCGAGCTTGGATCGGACATAGGGCTCCTGGGCGCTGACCGCCGTGACCTGCTCCGCCTGCTCAAGGTCGGCGGCGGCTCGGTCCAGGGCCAGCAAGGCTGCCGACCTGCTGCTGGAGCGGTGCTTGCTCAGGTCGCGCCAGAGGAGGGATGCATCCCGAAACACCCAGTCCATCCTGCGCTCGGGGCCAGAGAAGTCACGGAAACCCCACGTGCCGGCGAGTTGGAGGTTCATCTCGAACCGGGCCCGGCGGAGGTCGTCGCCGCAGGCTTCGAACCGGCGAGGGTAGAGGTCGCGGCCCCCGTCGCGCTGAACCGCGTTGAGTATTTTCTGGATGACGGATCCCGTCGCACCGGATGGAGGTTCCTGGCTGCCATCCAGGTGGTATTCGAGGGCGGTAAATCCCAGCCATGCGGCGGCAAATAAGATGACCAATCCGAGGGCTTTGGCGAAGATCCTGATGGCTCTTTTCATACGGTCCCTGCCCCGCTACCCAAAAAAGGGGGCGGCACACGCCGCCCCCTTTTCGGTAAACAACACGCTTAAAACGACTTACTTAGCCTTCTTGCCACCCTTTTTGAGCTCGATGGCGGCGGCGATGTCGGCGGAGACCTTCTCGGCCTGGGCCTTGGCGCTCTCGGCCTTGGTCTTGGCATCGAAGAACTTCTCGGCGGTCACATCGGCCTTGGCATCCTCAACCGCCTTGGCGGCGGTGTCAACATCGCCCGTCATGGCGGCGACGTCAGCCTTGGAGCCCTTGCCCTTGGGGGCCTTCTTGAGGTCCTCGCGAGCGGTGTTCACGGCCGTCTCGGCGGCGGTGATGGCGGCGGCGGCATCAGCCTTGGCTTTTTCCTTGCCGGCGACTGCATCGGCCTTGGCCTTGTCCGCGAGCTGCTGGAGATCGGTGGTCATCTGGGTCGCGACCTTGTAGCTCTTGAAGAACTTGCTCTGCTGGGTGGCCAGCTCCTGATCCAGGGCGGCTTCCTTGTCCTGGGCAGCCTTCAGAGAATCGGGGGCGTAAACGTCAGCCTGGGCGGCCTTCGCGGCGGCCAGGGCGGCCTTCGCGGCGTCAATCTGCTGCTGCGGCGGCTTGGCGCACGCAACCATGGCGATCAGGGCAACGACCAACAGTGCAGCGTAAAGTTTCCTCATTTCCTCCGCTCCTTTCTGAACCCGTACCTTTTCGCCAGCACGTGGCCGTGCTGGTACCTCTGAGTTTACGACGAACTCGACCGATCCGATCCGGCCCGAACCCCGTTACGCGCTAAGGCTCAGCGCCGGTGTGAACTGGCCCCCGTTTCGAGGGGTTCACCACGACGTACTCTACACCCGCGCCTTTTTTTTGTCAACACCCCGCACCCCCGGAAGGGAAGGGTGGCGAAGGGTGAGGTGGCTTCAACGGCTTTGAGGTAAGATGAAAGGCAAGGAGGCTCCGGCGCCATGAACAGGACCATTCTCACGATCTCCGCCTTCGACTCCTCCGCCGCTTCGGGAATCGCATGCGATCTGAAGACATTCCAGACCTTCCGGGTCTACGGAACGGCTGCCGTGACTGCCATCATGGGACAGAATTCCATGGGGGTTCAGGCCCTTCACCCCGTTCCCATGGAGTTCGTGGGCCAGCAGATCGAAGCGGTTGCCACCGACATCAAAATCCACGGCGTCAAGACGGGGATTCTGGCCACGGCCTCAAACATCCAGATCGTGGCTTCCCTTATTCAGGCCTTCGACCTGAGGGATTGCTTCGTCCTAGATCCGGTCCTCACGGCCGCCACGGGGGAGTCCATGCTGGATGATCAGGGGGTGGAAGCGCTCCGGGACAAGCTTCTGCCCCTGGCACTCGTGGTTACTCCCAATCGCCATGAGGCCGAGGTCCTCTCCGGGGTCACCGTCAAGGATGTGCCCTCGGCCAAGGAGGCGGCCCAGGTCATCCAGAGGATGGGCGCGAGGAACGTGATCATCACGGGGGGTGCCTTCGAAGGATCAAGGGCCATTGATATCTGGTACGACGGGCAGGGGTACCACGTCTTTGATGCGCCCCGGCTGTCCACGCAGAACACCCTCGGAATTGGCCATACGTTCTCCGCCGCGGTCTGCGCCCTCCTTTCAAAGGGGTGCCTCATGGGGGAGGCCATAGACCGGACCAAGAAATACGTCGCAAAAGCCGTCCAGCATCCCTTCCAGATTGGAAAGGGGAGGGGGCCCCTAAACCACACTGTGCCCATGTGATGCTGGATGCTCCCGTCTGGGGGTGGTAACACCGTTCGTGTCCCGTGCGGTGTAGAAAATCTCCTTGGCCGGGAAGGTGTTGCAAAGCAATACTTGACACTGTATAATCTTATTGGGTATGAGATGACGCGAGCTGATTTGGCAAGGAAAGTCTACCTCGTTCACGGCGGTATGACCTACGCCACCGCCCAGCTGGTGGTGGAACAGGTCTTGGATGCCATGGTCGAGGGCATATGTAACGAGGGACGGCTCGTGGTGTCGGGTTTCGGAACATTCCGTGTCGTGAAGCGCAAAGCACGGACAGGAAGGGATTTAAGCAAAGGTAAGCCCGTTTCCATCCCGGAGCGTAACACGGTGGTCTTCGTGCCCTCGCGGCAGTGGACGGTGGTTGAAAACGATGAGAAACGAGGCTAGGAAAGGGGATCCCGGCCTCAGTGCCTCCCAGCCGGACCCGTTTCCCGAAAAGCTCTACTACAAGATCGGCGAAGTGGGCGATATTACGGGCATCCCCTCTCACGTTCTCCGTTTCTGGGAGAAGCAGTTTCCCCAGTTGACACCCAACAAGACCCGATCCGGCCACAGGCTGTACAAGAAACGGGACATACTCGTCATCCTTCACATCAAGGACCTCTTGTACAGCAAGCGGTTCACCATCAAGGGCGCTCGGGAATCCCTCGCCTCATGGAGGGAGAACGCCCAGGAACTGGCCGTCCCGGCCGTGTCGGGAGAGCTCTTGGGGCGGCTGCGGGAGGGTCTCCGAAGGATCTACGAGATCCTCGATCGCCGCACCCCTTTTGACAGTTAGCAATCCCTGTGGTATAAAACTCGTCCCCGGGAGCATTCGCTCTCTTTCCACAGGTCGGGACGTGGCGCAGCCTGGTAGCGCACTTGCTTGGGGTGCAAGGGGTCGCTGGTTCAAATCCAGTCGTCCCGACCATTTGTTGAGCATCCTGCCCCAGGTTTTCCCTGGGGCTTTTTTATCTGGGGCGGTCGTCCCCGGGAAGGCAACGGGATGAACTACCGGCAGCTCTTCAGGAAGGTGGAAGCACACCTCAACGACATCGAGAACCAGCAGAGCCTGACCCAGACCCTGGGCCTCATCATTCAGAGCGTCCTGAGCGACTTCGCCGAGGACTTCGGCTTCGTCGGTGCCCGGCTCTACGTTCAAGACGAAGGGTTCTACCACCTC
>JAKAJA010000135.1 GCA_021814085.1 Acidobacteriota bacterium
GATCTCCGTGCGGTAGAGGGCCGGAACGTAAGCCCCCTCCACTTTGGCCAGGGCTCGCCACACTTCCGCCCTGGGGCGCCCCTTCGTGGCCCGGACGGCCTCGCAGAGGTCCAGGAGACCCTCCTCGCCATCCCCCACGAAGATGGCATCGAGGAACGGGGCGATGGGTTCCGGGTTGACGGCGCAGGGCCCCCCCGCGAGGATGACGGGGTCGCCGGGTTGTCGGTCCGCCGCGCGCAGGGGGATTCGGCCGAGGCGGAGCATGTGGAGGATGTTGGTGTAGGTGAGCTCGAACTGAAGGGTGAAGCCCACGGCATCGAATGAATCGAGGGGACGCTTGGATTCGAGACCGTAAAGCGGCAGACCCCTGGCCTCCAGCTCGGCCACCATGTCGGGCATGGGCATGAACACGCGCTCGGCCCAGATGTCCTCCCTGCGGTTGGCGATGTCGTAGAGGATCTTCAGTCCCATGGTGGACATGCCGATGTCGTAGCCGTCCGGGAATGCGAGGGCCAGGTGGAAGAGGCCGGGCGCTTCGGCCTTCACCACCTCATTCACTTCGCCGCCCGTGTAGCGCGTCGGTTTTGCCACGTTCCGCAGGAAACTCAGGTCCATCGGGCCTCCCTTTCAGGGGGCATAAGTATACAGGCTTGCAGCGGGTTAAGCGAGGCGGATGGTCGGGTGGACGGAAGCGAAAGCAGTATCTCGCTCAACGCCCGGCGGCGCGGCGGCGGGGTTGTGGGGCTCGCACCTTGCACACTTCCTTTTCTATTTGCCCCTTTTCCCCTTCCCCCGTTCTCCCGCTCTCCCTCTCTCCCCTTCCATCTTCTTGACGATGCGGCTCACCGTCCCGGAGTGGAGATCGGTGGCCTCTCCGATGGCGGCGAGGGTGTAGCCATGGTCGAGGTAGGCCACCGCGATGCGCCGGTCCCTTTCCTCAATATCCTTCGCCGGGCGGTTACCGAGGAGGGATTTCAAGGGAGGACGCTTGGGCTTGGCGTTCCCTTCGCTCCCCGTGGGAGCCCCCCGGCCAAGAAGACTTGCGCCGAAGGCCTCCGAACCGATGAAGAGACCTCGTTTCGGCATGGGCGGGGCGGCGCCGGTTCCCGCTTTGACAAACTTTTCGTAGCGGGCCCGGGCCTTCTTGGGCTTCCCTCCGAACTCCTCGAGCAGCCGCGAGACGTCGAGAAAGGCCCGGGAGTCACCCAGCCCAGCCGAAGGGCCGAAACTGCTCCAGACCCACTTGCCGGGCTTCTTGACGAGCCCGGCCGTGACGGGAGCCAGGGCCACGGCCCGGCAGACCTCCAGGAAGGGCTTTCCCTTCTCCACCGGCCAGGCATGGAACCGTCCCTGGAAGACTGGGCCCTTCCGGCCGCGGACCCGGTTGTAGGCCTGGGTGAATTCCCCGTTCAGATCCCGCATGCCCTTCGAGAGGTTCGCCCGAGGGGTCTCCACGATGAGATGGTATCCGGCCGGCAGGACACAGTATGCACAGCAGTGCCATTGGTGGCGCTCCACGACGTGGCCGAGGACCTCCTCGAAGAGATCCCGGTCCAGGTCCTTGAGCGGCTCGCCGTTTCCGGCGAGGCAGCGCCCCTGAATCCAGTAGGTCGCGCCCGGCCATTCCACCCGCGTCCTTCTCGCCATGGCAATCCTCCGCTTGAACTTTATCATTGTATCAAAAGGCGAGACCTCTGCGGCCCCTTCCTGATGATGGACATACACCCCTTTGCCCGCCGGCCTGCGACCTGTTAGAATCCCCACTTGGCTGGGGTCCCGCAGGTCCTAGACTGGCCCCCCTTTCCCGGACGCAGATTGAAATGACGCCGACGCCAAATCGCATCCCCCTGCCGAGTGCCAATGGTCGCGGGCGGACTGCGCTTCCTGGCCACCTTACCTACCTATTGCTCGTCTTTCTGGCCGCGGCCCTCTCCTGGTGGCCACGCGGCGTGCTGGCGGCCCGCGCGGTTGGAACTGTTTCCGTAGGCTCGGGCCACGGGGCGTACCATCCCGGGGAGGAGGTCACCCTTTCTTGGTCGGCCCTCCCGGACGGAGCCGACGAATTCGAGCTCCTCCTGGTCTGCCGGTCCCCCATCCCCGTGAAGCTCCGACTCACGGAATGTCTGGACCCCTTGCAGGGCACTTACCACTGGCGCATTCCCAACCTTCCCTGCGATGCGGCGCAGATTCTCATCCGGGCGGGCATCGACGGGGAGGAGATCACGTGGGCGGCGAGCCCCCCCTTCCGGGTCGGGTGGGATGCTCGCGAACCTTTCGTCCAGGTCACCTCCCGCGGGGGAGAGCTGTGGCTTTCGAAGCCGGGACACCGGCCATGCACGACCTGGGCATGGGGTCCCGACTCCGCCTCGAAGGGCGGCCTTCCAGGCCGAGGCGAGGACGTGGGAGTACCTCCGTCCCTCCCAGCCCTTTTCCCTCACGAAGGCTCGCTCCGCGAATTGAACCCGAACCTCCGCGCTGAAGCAGGCGGGAAGGTCCGATCGCCTTTCAGCCGGTATCCCCACCTCAAGTTCCAGCTCCGAATTTAGCCCCTCCCCACTGCCGGGCGAAGACTCAGCCGCTCCGGCCAAGCCGTTCATCGCACCGGACATGACCTTCGCCCCGGGAACTGGACTCGGTCCACGTCCCGGGACGCGGGACTTGATGAGAGTTCAGGAGGGAAACGTGCAGTTTAGAAAACTTTCGGCTATCCCCGTCCTCGCGGCAGCGGCGCTGAGCTTTTCGGCGCTCATGGTACCTACCCCGATGAGGGCGCAGGAGGCCTCGCCGGCCCAGAATCCCGCAACGCAGAACCCGCCCGCGCAGACGGCGCCCCAACAGGACAAGACGGCCCAAGGATCCACGGATCCCATGGGCTACAGCGATATCGTGGTGACCGCGCCCCGCATGGGCGTGCCCTACAGCGAATCCCCAGGTGCCACATCGGTGGTGGGAGAGGACACCCTTCAGGCCATGCCCAAGGGCATTTCCGCGGGCGAGGCGCTGGCGATCGTCCCCGGCATCAAAGTGGACACTCAGTTCAACAGCGAGAAGGTCCACATCTCCATCCGCGGCCAGGGTATCCTCACGGAGTACGGCATCCGCGGCATCGAGGTGCTCCTGGACGGCATACCGCTCAACGACCCAAGCGGCTTCGCGGCCGACCTCTACGATGTGGACTGGTCCACGGTACAGCGCGTCGAGGCCATCCGCGGTCCCTCGGGCTCCTTCTACGGCGGCGGCTCTTCCGCCGGCGTGATCAACATCATCACGAAGGACGGCCATTCGGACGAGAACCGAGCGAACATCGACGCGGAGGTGGGCTCCAACCAGTTCTGGAAGGCCCTGGGCGAGTTCTCGGGGTACACGGACGACGTGGACTATAGGTTCTCCGCCTCCCGCACCATGGGCAACGGGAGCCGCGACCACTCGGCGTTTTTCGGCACCAACCTCTACGGGAAAGCCCGTTTCATCGTGAACCCCACCTTCCAGCTGTCAGCCGTCATCATGGGGACCAGCTATTTCCAGGAGAACCCCGAGGGGCTCAACGCGGACCAAGTCCGTGAGAATCCCAACCAGGCCAACCCCGACTCGGGCCGCATGAACGAATACCAGTTGACCCGCAGGCTCACGGCCGGCCTCGTCGGGACGGCGCGGTTCGCGAATAACCAGGACCTCTCGTTCACCGTCTACGGCCGCAAGACCGACTACACCGAGTCCGTCCCCTCCACTATCCAGTACCGCACCATCGAGAATCCCGGGGCCATGGCGCAGTACACGTTCCACTCGGGCGCCGGCCCCGTGAAGAACCACTTCAGCATCGGGGCGGACGCGGGCTGGCAGAGCATCGACCTGACGCGCAACCCCAACTTGGGAGGCGGCCAGCCCGCACCGTACCTGGTCGCGGACGAGACCATCAAGCAGGACGGCGTGGGCGTCTACCTCATGGACCGCCTCGAGTGGGGCAAGGGCTGGGCGGCCACGTTCAACTACCGGTACGACAACATCCACAACGAGCTGAACGACCACCTCCAGCTCGGCGGCCTGAACCTCTCCGGCTCCCGCGGTTTCAGCAAGCCCACGGGGCGCGTGGGGCTCACCTGGAACCCCCGCCCCGATTTTGGGGTATACGCCACGTGGGGACAGGGTTTCATGCCCCCGGCCACGGAGGAGATCGTTGCCAACCCCATCCACCAGGGCGGATTCAACACCACCATCCAGCCCGCCACCTCCACGGGGGAAGAACTGGGAATCCGCGGCACGCGGGGCAAGTGGTTCTCCTACGAGGCCACGGCCTTCTACATGCACACCGTGGACGACTTCGAGCGCTACCGCGTGCCCAGCCGGCCGCTGGAGACCTTCTACGGCAACGCCGGAAATTCGCGGCGCTATGGTCTGGAAACGGCCGTCGGGTTCTATCCGGTCGATGGCCTCGCCATCCGGGCCTCCTACACATACAACAACTTCACCTACACCCAGATCGACAGCAAGGTGTTCCCAACGGCCGTGGCCGGGAACACCCTCCCCAACAGCCCACAGAGCCTGGGGTTCCTGGACATCGAGTACAAGCCCACGTCCAACTGGGTCTTCGGAGCCGGCCTCGATGCCCAGTCCCAGGCCTTCGTGGACCCCACCAACGTCCCCTACATCGGCGGGTACACCCTCTACCACGCCCGCGTGGCGTACCAGTGGCACACCCTCAAGACCCGCGGGGAAGTGATGATCTCCGGCACCAACCTGGGCGACAAGAAGTACATCGCTTTCACCGAGCCGGACCCGGACGGCAATTCCTATCAGCCCGGTCCCGGCCGCCAGTGGTTCGCCGGCGTCCGCTTCTGGTTTGGAAAGTAATGTCTGCTGCATGGACGAAAAAAGGAGGGGCCGCGGCCCCTCCTTTTTTTCTTATTCCTACCCGGATCAGAACAATTTAAAGAGCGGGTGCGCGGGGAAACGGGAGAAGGGGAGATCGAAGGCTCGGCGGGCGTGCAGAAAACGTAGGGTGGACCCGAGCGGCGAAGCGGCGAGCGTCCACCAAGTAAGGCTGCGGAGTCCACCCTACCGTCCTACCTGTTTGTCCTCTGTCCCTCACTACACCGTGATGGTCTCTCCGAAACCGACGACGCGCCCTTTGACACCCCGCTCCGCCAGGCGCCGCACGAACTCCTTCGGGTCGGCGGGGATGACGGGGAAGGTGTCGAAATGGATCGGAACCGCCTCCTTGGCCTGGCAGAGGACGGCCGCCTCCACGGCGTCGTCGATGCCCATGGTGTAGTTGTCCCCGATGGGGAGGAGGGCCAGGTCGATGGGGTTCAGGCGGCCGTAGAGGGCCATGTCCGAGTGGATCCCCGTATCCCCGGCGTAGTAGACGCACTTGCCCCCCATCCAGATGAGGAGGCCCGCGGGGTTGCCGCCGTAGGACCCGTCGGGAAGGGCCGAGCCGTGGAGGGCAGGAGTGAGCTTGACGCGCCCCCAGGGGAAGACGTGCGATCCCCCGATGTGCATCCCGTGGGCCTGGACCCCCTGGTCCGCGAGCCAGTTGGCAATCTCGAAGTTGGTGACCACCTCGCACTTGTTGTGC
>JAKAJA010000136.1 GCA_021814085.1 Acidobacteriota bacterium
CGGCGCGGCGCTGCTCGGCTTCATGCCGGGCCAGCACCAGCGCGTGCCCTACGGCGGATTCAAGAACATCGTCCGGTGGCTCATGTGGCCCGGCGTTGCCATGATGGTCACCGCCGGCCTCCTGGGTTTCTTCATGCAGTGGCGGACGGTCCTGCGCGCCTTCTCCGGGCTCATGGCCATGTTCAAGAAGGGCAAGGGGCTCAGCGCGCACGAGGACGCCCTCGCGGCTGTGGATGTCCCGGGCTCGTGGTTCGCCATGGGCGTCGTCATCACCGGGCTGGTGGCCGTCGTCCTCCAGATGTGGTTCTTCGGCATCCACTGGTGGATGGGGGTGCTGGCGGTGATCATGTCCTTCTTCCTCGCCATCGTCGCGTGCCGCGCCACGGGCGAGACCGATATCACCCCCGTGGGCGCCATGGGCAAGATCACCCAGCTCATGTACGGCGCCGTCGCCCCGGGCAACACCACCGCCAACCTCATGACCGCGAACGTGACCGCGGGCGCGGCCACGTCCTCGGCGGACCTGCTCCAGGCCTGGCGGTGCGGGTACATGGTCGGGGCCAGCCCCCGCAAGCAGTTCGTCGCCATGCTCCTGGGCGTCATCGTGGGCTCGGCCGTCGCCGCACCCGTCTACAACATCCTCGTGCCCAACGCCGACGTCCTGGGCACGGACAAGCTCCCGGCCCCCGCCGCCCAGACGTGGTACGGAGTGGCCATGCTCCTCTCCAACGGGCTCCACGCCCTTCCCGCGTCGGCCCGCTGGGGCCTCCTCTGGGGCGGCCTCGCGGGCATCCTCATCACCCTCTGCGAGCGGCTCTGGCCCAAGAGCCGGAAATTCCTCCCCTCCGCCACGGCCATGGGCATCGCCTTCGTGATCCCCGCCTACAACAGCGTAAGCATGTTCATCGGAGCCCTGATCGCCTGGATCCTGGAGAAGCGGGCGCCCGCCTTCGGGGACAAGTACACCGTGCCCGTGGCCTCGGGGCTCATCGCCGGGGAGAGCCTCATGGGCATCGCCGTGGCCATGCTCATAGCGTTCCAGTTCATGTAAGGACGGGAGCGGGGAGCAGGGAGCGGGGAGCAGGGAGGGACAAGGGACATGAGGTTCATGTCATTGCGAGGAGGCCGCAGGCCGACGCGGCAATCTCGATGTTTCGTTGTCTTAAAGGGGACAAGGGACAAGGACAGCGACCAGGGACAAGGGACAAGGGCTAAGGGCTAAGGGCTAAGGGCGAGCCCTTCCATGTACCCCGGGCCCCAATCCCCTAGTCCCCTGGTCCCCTAGTCTCCTAGTCCCCTGGTCCTCTAGTCCCCTAGTCACGGCTCCTCTCTATTCACGCCGGGCCGCCGAAGCTATACTGTCGCCATGTACGCATCTTTCCTCGACCACCACGTCCACAGTTCGTTCTCCTGGGACAGCGAGTCCCCGCTGGAAACCTTGGCGGAGGTGGCCCGGAAGGTCGGGGTGGGTGGGTTCGTGGTGACCGACCACCTGGAGTTCGACAAGACCGACCCCGGCTTCGGATATTACGGCTATGAGGCCGCCCGGGAGGCATGGGAGGAGATCCAGGACGTGACCCCGGACCTGAAGATCCGATTCGGCGCCGAGGTCACCCACCAGGAGAAGCACCTGCACGCCATCCGAGACTTTCTCCACGCCCATCGCTACCACTGGGTCATCGGGTCCGCGCATTACGTGGGTCACGAGGAGATCTCCACGTACGTGGCCCGCGTGGAAGGGGAGGGGATCCCCCTGGAGGAGTGCCTCGGCGGCTATTTTGCCACCTGTCTCAAGGCCGTGGAGAGCAACCTCTACGACTGCCTCGGCCACCTGGACTTTCCCAAGCGGTACTCGCGCCTGGGGCCCTCCCTCACGGGGGCCTTCTGGCTGCAGCACTACCGGCGCACAATCCTGGACACCCTCACGGCCTGCCTGGACATGGGCGTCTTCCTGGAGGTGAACACGGGGACCTACCGGGTGGGATTCGACGAACCCTATCCGGGGTGGGCCATCCTGGAGGCCTACCGGGAAATGGGCGGGCGTGAGGTCGTCCTCTCCTCCGACGCCCACCGGCCCGAAGACTTGGGCACGGCCTTCAGCGTGGTGGTCAAGGAACTCGCCAAGCGGGGGCTCTCCATCCGAAACGGGGTAGTGTAGGGATCGAGCCGACGAGCCAACGAGTTGACAAAAGCAAGCCCGGCATCGCCGGGCTTTGATATTTCATGCCAACTTGCCTTCAATGCCAGAGGAATCACTCTTTCCTGAAGGCCGGGATACACATCCCGGCCGCGGCGAGGATGTGCGTCCTCGCCCGCGGGACGTAAACGGCGGACGGCAAGTTGGCGGGTGCCTCTCCCGAACATTACGCTGTGACGCGCCGGCGAAACTATATCGGGGCCACGGTCCCGTCTTCGTTGGAGCAGTCAAAAGGCACGAAGCCGGCCTCGGCTGCTCGGCGACAAAACACAAAGCATAACCTTAATAATTTCCCTGAACCGCCCGAAAGTCACATTTTTTTGGGATTTTTCTGTGCAGAAAAATGCAACATTGACAAGGGCTTACGTGGATCCAATACTCCCAGGTAAGGAATTCATCTTGGCGTCCGCCGCTGACGTGTAAAGTCGCCTTTTTTCGTACCCGGGGGTACGGACAAAACTGGGAGGTGCGGAGCGATGCAAACGCGAACGTTCAGGTGGAGGGGTGTGTTTCTGGTGGCCGTCGCGCTGTGCGCCGTGACGGCATGGGGTCAGGTGCCTAAGAAGGCGCAGACGGCCCTGGATGATTTGTCCATGGCCTCGGCCCGGCTTCAGGTCCAGGGCGAGGTGGTTCCCGCCGAGAATCTCCGGGCGGAGCGGTCCGCCATGACATCCCCAGAACTGGCGGCGGCCATCATGGACTGGGACCGGTTCCTGACCGAGAACGGGACCGGGTGGTCGCTCCAACTGGACCGGCGTTCGGGCCGGCCCGCCCTCGTGGAGGGTGCGGGCATTCCTTGGGCGAGCGGGAAGGGAATGGTCCGCACCGCCAGACAGTTCCTCGTGACCTACCCCGACCTCTTCGGCGTGCCCTCGGAGGACCTGGCGCTGTCGTCCCGCGGCACCGGCGAGTTCGGAGGGTACCTCTGGTACGTCCAGTTCCAGCGGACCTTCCACGGCATCCCCGTGGAGCGTTCCTACGTGGTCTTCCGCGTCAACAACGGCAACCTGGTCCAGTTCGGCGGCGAGTTTCTCGGCCGCATCGACCTGGACCCGAACCCCTTCCTCAGCACCGAGACCTCACGCCAGATCGTGGCCGGCTACGTGGGCGGCATGAGAGAGGGCGACACCTGGTTGGACGAGCCTCGGCTCTCCGTGCTGCCCATGGCGCCCGAGGGGGATCCGGGTTTCTACTCGGGCCAGCCCGGCAAGGGCGTGGAGTACCGGCTCGTCTATACCTTGGCCTTCCGCCGCGACGGCGTGCTGGGCACCTGGGCCGCCAAGGTGGACGCGCATTCGGGTGAGGTCTTGGCATTCGCCGACGCCAACGAGTACGGGAGCATCACGGGCGGCGTCTACATCAACTCCAACGCCGACCCGGAGGTGGTGCGCCCCATGGGCTTCGTCACCGTGACCAACGGCACCACCAAGACCGCCGACGCGGGCGGCAATTACACCTACGACGGCGGCACCGCCACGGCGGCCCTCACGGGAAAGTACGTGAAGACCTCCGATGCCTGCGGGACCTCCTCGCTGAGCACCACCACCACGCCGGGCAACCTGGCCTGGGGCACCTCCTCGGGCACCGATTGCACGACGCCGGGCGTGGGCGGCCTGGGCAACACCCACTCCTCCCGCACCAACTACTACCACCTGACCCTATGGAAAGAGAAGGCCATCGCCTGGCTGCCCAGCAATACGTGGCTGCCCGGAACCCTCACCAGCAACGTGAACATCAACGATGTCTGCAACGCGTACTGGGACGGGACCGCCGTGAACTTCTTCAAGTCAGGAAGCGGCTGCTCCAACACGGGTGAGCTGCCCACGGTGTTCCTCCACGAGGCCGGCCACGGGCTGGACAAGAACGACGGCAGCCCCACCTCCACCGTGGGATCGTCCGAGTCCTACGGCGACACCATGGCCTACCTCATGACCCACCAGTCCTGCGTGGGCATTAACTTCATCCCAGGCACCCTCTGCGGCGGCTACGGCAACCCCTGCACGGCCTGCACGGGCATCCGCGACGTGGACTACGCCAAGCACACCTACTCCACGAGCCCCGCCACGCCCGCCCAGCTCAACGCCACCACCGGGTTCCACTGCTCCACGAGCAGGACCTACCCCGGGCCCTGCGGGTACGAGGGCCACTGCGAGTCCTACATCATGTCCGAGGTGGGCTGGGATCTGGCCACCCGCGACCTGCCCGCGGCGGGCGTTGACGCCAACACGGCATGGCTCATCACGGACCGCCTCTTCTACCTCTCCCGTCCCACGGCCGGCGAGGCTTACACTTGCCCCACCATTACCACCACCAACGGCTGTGGCACGAGCAACTGGTTCACGGTCTACCGTGCCGTGGACGACGACAACGGCAACCTGACCGACGGCACGCCCCACGCCGCAGCCATCTATGCCGCCTTCAACCGCCACCTGACGGCCTGCACCACCGTGGTGAACACGAGTTACAGCGCCTGCCCCAGCCTGGGCCAGCCGGCCCTCACGGCCACGGCGGGCACAAGCGGCGTGGCCCTCTCCTGGGCCGCCGTCGCCAACGCCGCGAAGTACACCGTGCTGCGCAACGAGATCGGCGCTACCGCGGGGCTCAACATCATCGCGTCCGTAGTGGGAACGACCTACACGGATGTGGCCGTGGCCCCCGGCGTCACCTACTACTACACGGTCCAGGCGGCGGGGAGCACGGGCTCCTGCTTCGGCGCCCTGGCGGCCATTCAGTCCGTCACGGCACAGGCCCCGGTTACCTACACCATCTCCGGCACCGTCACCCTCTCCGGCGCGGGCCTGGGCGGTGTCACGGTGAGCACCACGGGCGCCACGGCCACCACCGACACCTCGGGCAATTACTCCCTCATGGGCCTCACCAGCGCCACCTACACGGTGACGCCTTCCAAGCCGGGCTACTCCTTCACGCCGGCCAGCCAGAGCGTCCCGGTGGGCGGTGCGGACGTGACGGGTATCAACTTCTCCGCCACGGTGCTTCCCATGACCCAGATCCTGCTCAACCCGGGCTTCGAGCTGGGGAACAACGGCAACTGGACCATCTCCACCAGCACGTCGCACACGGTCATCGGCACGGCCACCGTCCCCGTGACGCCTCACGGCGGCACCTACGACGCGAGCCTCTGCGCCTACAACGGGGCTTACTACAACAAGGCCACCGACTCCATCCGCCAGACCGTGACCATCCCCTCCACCGCCACCGCCGCGACGCTGGACTTCTGGTACTACATCGCGACCCAGGAGACCACCACCACGTCCGCCAACGACAAGCTGGCTGTCACCGTGGAAAATACATCTGGAACCGTGTT
>JAKAJA010000137.1 GCA_021814085.1 Acidobacteriota bacterium
TTCCGATCTATCCCCTGCACCGGGACCCCTGAGCCCGGAGGTCTTGCGTGGTACCCCGTGGTGAGCTTCTTGAAAAAGCTGTGCCGGGAGAGGCAGATCGTGGGCATGGACGTGATGGAGCTGTCCCCTGACCGCGTCCACTTCGCGGCGGACTTTCTCGTCGCCCGCCTTATCTACAAGGTGATCGGGTTCCTCCAAGCAAGAGAGGGGGGGTGAACCTCACCTCCTCTTCGCCGCCGCCAGCTGGACCCTCACGGTCTCGATGAGCTGTGCCACGGTGAAGGGCTTGAACAGGTAGTCCCTTGCCCCGGCGGCGAGGGCTGCCCTCCGGTCCTCCTCGAGGCCCTTCGCGGAGAGGATGACAACGGGGGGGGATGCGCCTTCCTGCAGACGCAGCTCCCGCATCACGCCGTAGCCGTCTAACCCTGGCATGCGCAAGTCCAGGAGGACGAGATCGGGCTCCCCCCCGTCGATAGCCCGCAGCACCTCGATGCCCGTCCCGACGGTCATGACCTCATACCCCTCCCCCTCGAGGATGAACTGCACCATCTCGAGGATGTCTGGGGTGTCATCGCAAATCAAAATCTTTGGCATCGCCCCCTCGGGTCACCATCACCGCGCGACTTTGGAGCACTTCAGCCACATTAACTCCGCGTGCGCCCCGGGTCAAACACGGGACCGCGAAGGTCTCCCCTCTTCGGCCTTCGCGGGCTCCCCCGCCAAGAGCCCCTGCAAGTCGCTCAGAGTATCCAGCAGACTCGATTCGGCGCCCAGGTCCAAGAGCTTGTGGAGGAGGGCCCCCGTCACCCTGGCGTCTCCAAGGGCGCGGTGTCGCGCCAGAAACTGCAACCCGAACCGCTCCGCCATGGCATCGAGATTCTTTGGGTCATCCTTTGGCAACAGACGCCTCGCCAGCTTCAACGTGCAGACCCTCGAGTGCTTGGGCATCTTCTCCACGCCGGCGCGCTCCATCTCCGAGGCCAATATCCTCCCGTCGAAGGGAAGGTTGTGCGCGACGAGGACCGCCCCCTCCAACATCTCCACTACCCTGGGGAGGATTTCCTGAAAGCTCGGCTGGCCCACCAAGTCCCCTCCCCGAATCCCCGTCAATCGCGTGACGAACGGAGAGACGCCCGTACCAGGGTTCAGAAGGGTCTCGAAGAAATCGGTCTCTTCTCCCCCTCGCCAGAGGGAGATGCCGATCTCGATGGCCCGGTCCCCCGGGGCGAAACCGTTGGTCTCAAAATCCAGCACGCAGAAGTTCAACTCAGGAATGGTGGCGGATGACCGTTCGTCCTCCTCAGGCGCCAGCCAGACCCGTTCGCCATCCATGCGGAAGCGCCCGTCGGCGGCTAAGAGGGGGACCATGATACCTCGGGCCACGGGTCCTTCCGGCGCGCAGAGGAGAGCCGCCGCGAGGGGTCCCAAGGGACGGGGACCTTCTCCGCGGGCAAGGATCTGGTACGCCCTGTCCATAAGGCTCCGTCCCCTCATTCCCCGTCTTTCCACAGACTCGAGACGGGGAGGAGCTCGATCTCCCGGTAGGTCCACTTGGACATGCGGCCAAGCTCCCCGCCGGGGGAGACGTCGATGGCGCTGGTCACATCCATGTCCCTGAGGCGTTCCACGACGGCCAGCCAGTTCGTGGGGGAGACGAGGGAGCGAAGCATGTGGTCTTTGAAGCCCGGTTCATTTTCGACGAGACGTCCGTCCACGGGGGAAATCAAGGGCAGGCGGGGCGAGCACACGGGGACCGAAGCCCACCAGCCCTCCACCTCCCGCCGCGCGGGCTCAACGTGCGAGGTGTGCAAGGGGATGTCCAGGGAAACCCCGCGAACGTCCAGGGCTACCCCCTTCAGGGACGCCATGGCCTGCCCCACTTCTTCCGTGGGCCCGGCGACGATCAGCTGGCGGGAGTTGTTGACGTCCGCAACCTCCACGCGCCCGAGTCCCCATTCTCCGAGGCGCCGAAGCAGATCGGGGCTGGAGAGGCCAGTCACGGCGGCCACCTGAAACGCGCCATCCGGGAAGGTCCTGCGGTTGCAGGCGTTCACCCTGTCCAGCCATTCGAGAACAAGTCCCTCCCCCATGCATCCCGACAGGACGGCCGCCGCGTAGAAGCCGAGCGAGTAGCCCGCCACGGCCGCGGGGGGGCCCCACTCCTCCGCCGCGACCCTCCCGCAGAGGCAGTCGTACAGGACCATGACCGCCGGCGCGGTATACTTCTCTGAAATCTCCTCCTGTGGAGCCACGGTCATCCAGCGGCGAAACCGCCCTCCGGCAAGGGTGTCATATTCGTCGCACAGGCGCTCGAAAAGGGGGTGACGGGAGAGGGGGAACCCCATCCCGGCTCGCTCCGAGAGCTGACAGCTCATGAGGATGGCGTAGGGTCCGCGGGGTCGGCGCAAATTGACTCCCCCTCCTGATTTATATTACCATGCGGCCTTGCGGGAGATGCCATGTCTATTGCCCCAGAACCCCTCGCGCAGCTCCCGATCCTGGACGGCCTCGACGCCGACGAATTCCTCGCCGTGGCGGGCCGGTTCGACAGGGAGCAGTACCCCGCGGGTACGCGCATCGTCGAAGAGGGATACGGCGGCCTCAAGCTCTTCGTCCTGGTGGAGGGGCGGGTTCGTGTGTACCGGACCATGGGGGCAAATCAGCTGCTCATCAACACCCTGGGCCCGCCGCAGACTTTCGGCGAGATCAGCTTCATCGACGGCGGCCCGGCGAGCGCGACCGTGGAGGCGGACACGGACGTGGTCGTCCTCACCCTGCTCAAGGAAGACTTCCACGATCTCCTCGATCACTCCCTTGCGCTCAGCGCCAAGGTCTACAGAAACCTTCTGGGTATCACGTGCCAGCGGATCAGGTCCACCACCAACCAGGTGCAGGACTATTTCGCCATCAACCAGGCCCTCTGCGAGAACGAGAACTTCAGAAAGTTCTACAAGCTCTTATGCCTCTGATTCCCAAAGGTAAAAAACTGCGCGTGGCCCTCCTCTTCCTCGTGGCGGGCGTGGCAGTGGGCGTGTCCGGCGGCCTCTTTATCACCCGCGACATCCCCGAGGTGGACAGCCTCCAGTTCAACACGCCCCACATCATGACCCGCATCTACGCCCGGGATGGCCAGGTGCTCCAGGAATACGGGCAGGAAAAGCGGACCGTGGTCCGCTACTCAGACATCTCGCCCTACTTTTTTCAGGCGCTCATCGCGGTGGAAGACTCCAATTTCATGCACCACCACGGCATCTCCCCCAAGGGGTTGTTCCGGGCCGCGTTCCAGGACCTCGTGCACCGCCGCGCGGGCCAGGGAGGGAGCACGCTGACCCAGCAGCTCGCCCGGCAGTACTTCCTCACTCCAGAAAAGACCATCACGCGCAAGGTCAAGGAAATGATCCTCGCGGTGAATATCGAGCGGAAGTACAGCAAGCAGCAGATCCTCGAAATGTACGCCAACAAGGTCTGCTTCGGACACGGTTACTACGGCGTGGAGGCGAGCTCGCAGTTCTATTTCGGCAAGCCCGCGAAATACCTCAGCGTCCCGGAGGCCGCCCTCCTGGCTGGAATCATCCAGCGGCCTTCGGCCTACTCTCCCATCAACAGGCCGCAGGCCGCGCTCGACCGGCGGAACCTGGTGCTCCTGCGCATGGTTAAGACGGGAACCCTCACCCAGGCGCAGTGCAACGCCTACTCCTCCGAGCCCATCCGCCTAACCCCGGCCCCTGCGGAGGAGAACGGGATCGCCCCCTACGTCTCCGAGCGCGTCCGCATGTACTGCGAGAGCAAATACGGCGAAGAGGCCCTCTACCAGACGGGGCTCCAGATTTACACGACCATCGACCCCAAGCTCCAGACTTTGGCCCAGGTGGCCATGAGGGACGGCCTGCACGAGTATAGCCACCGACGCAGCTACAGGGGCCCCAAGCGGGGGGCCGATGCCCCTCCCGAATACACCAAGGGGGAGTTCTCCCAGGGTGACCGCCGGTGGGCCACGGTGAAGGAGGTCTCCACCGGTGAGATCACGGCTGCCATGGGGAGCACGATCGTCACACTCGCTCCCAAGCAGTGGGCGTGGGCCAACATCACCTACCCCACCCGGACCTTCCAGGCCGGCGACCGAATCCTGCTCCACGTCGTGAAGGTCGGCCCCCTGGAGGTCGAACTGGAGCAGGAACCACTCTGCCAGGGCGCCTTGGTGGCCATGGACCCCCACACGGGAGACGTTCTGGCCCTCGTGGGAGGCTACGAGTTCACCGCGTCCATGTTCAACCGCGCGATTCAGGCCAAGCGCCAGACGGGGTCGGCCGTGAAGCCCATCATCTACGCCACGGCCCTGAACAACGGCCTCACCCTGGGCGACTCGGTGGTGGATACGCCAACCCTCTTCCTCACGGGCCGCGAGAAGGCGGACCAGCTCTGCCAGGAAGGGTACATCCCCCACGATTTCGATCCGGACTATTTCGGGCTCATCACTTACAGGACTGCCCTGGAGCACTCGGTGAACATCGCCGCCGTCCACCTGCTCAACCAGACCGGGTACAGCAGGGTCATCGACATGGCCCGCACCCTTCACATCACGGCCAAGCTGGAGCCCTATCCATCCATGGCCCTTGGCGCCTTCGAGATCACCCTCTGGGAGCTGACGGCGGCCTACGGCGCGCTCGATAACAACGGGGTCTGGGTCGAACCGCGATTCATGAGCAAGATCACCGACAGCCAAGGGAAGGTCCTGGAGACGTTCCACTCCCTCACCCAGCCCGCCCTCGACCCCAAGGCGAGTTATCTCACGGTCCAGGCCATGACCGGCGTCATACTGAGGGGAACGGCGGGAACCGCGGCAGATATGAAGGGGCATTTCGCGGGAAAGACGGGAACCACGGATAGCTTTACGGACTCCTGGTTCATCGGCTTCAACCCCAATCTTCTCTGCGGAGTCTGGACGGGCCGGGATGACCACAAGCCCCTGGGCCGCAACGAGACGGGGGCCCGAGTGGCCCTCCCCATCTGGCGCAAGTTCATGGAACCTGCCACGGCGGGACAGGCGAGCGTCGACTGGCCGGCCCCCGAAGGGGTCGTGCAGGTCCTCATCGACCCCGCCACCGGGCTCAGGGCCAGCGTGGACAGCTCCTGCACCGACATACGCCCCGAGTATTTCATCGAGGGGACCGAACCAAAATCCTTCTGCTCCCAGAAGGACCATTTCCGCCTGAGACTCCCCTATTTCCTCCAGTCCTACCCGCTCAGGGGTGACGACACCCTCGTCATCCGCGAATCGGACCTGAACGCCCTCGTCTCCCTCTACCCCGCCACGGTGGCGCGCGACGGCCACCGGTTGCTCGTGACTTGGAAGGGGGCTACATTCCCCGTGAAGCTGGAGCTAGCCCCGCCCGCCGAGGGGCCCGTCCCCCAGGCGGTCATGCCGGGCCTCCCGCACGAGGGGAGCATCGCCTGTGGCGCGCGCACCGAGTACATCAACGAAAAGCAGTGAGCTGAGTGCGCCCGCCCTAGATC
>JAKAJA010000138.1 GCA_021814085.1 Acidobacteriota bacterium
CCCTTTGTTCGTCGCCATCGACATTAACATCAACGAATCCACCATGTACGCGGACTACATCCTGCCCGATTCCACCTACCTGGAGCGGTGGGGGTGCCCAGGCACATCTCCAACCGTCGTTTCCATGTGCCAAGCCTGGCGCCAGCCCGTGGTGGGCACCTACGACAAGGGAACGGGATCGGAGCGGGACGCCTCGGCGCCATTCAGAGTGAGCGCCACCAATGCCTACACGGCCTATCACCCCCGGACTCCCCTCCTCGAGGATATCTGGATCGCCATCGGAAAGCGCCTCGGCCTGCCTGGGGTCGGGGCCAACGCCTTCCTTGATGGGAGCTCCTTGGACCGGGCCTGGGATTACTGGGCGAAGGTACTGGCGAATATTGTGGCCGACGCCAACGCCCAGGGCTACGCCGTGACCGCGGACGAGGTGGTCGCCAAGGGAGGCGTTTTCGAGGCTCCCGATAAAGCATACGACTGGGGCAGCGACTTTCTGCTCCACCGGCAGAACGGCAAGAACAACGTCTATTCGGAGGCCTTCGCCACCTATCTCAACACCCGCACCGTCACGCGGTGGGACCTGGCGACGGGCAAACCGCTGGACGGAGAGTTTTTCTCTGCGCTTCCGCCTTTGGAATCGGCCCTGCCCGTGGACAGCATGGGCCAGGTCGTCCCCGATGATGGTTTCCCCTTCCAGCTCGTCACCTACAAGCCCGCCTTCCACACCCAGTCAAGGAGCATCGTCTGCCCCTCCCTCCAGATGCACATGCCCGAGAGCTTCCTGGAGATGAACGCCTCGGACGCCAGAAGCCGGGGCCTGGAGTCGGGCGACCGGGTTCGGATCGTCTCCGCCTCATGCCCGCAGGGCGTCGAGGGGCGGGTGCTCACGACCGAGGCAATCCGCCCTGGCGTGGTGGCCATCGCCAATTCCCTTGGCCATTGGGCCATGCGTTCCACTCCCCAGATCGTGGACGGGGCCGTGAGCGACTACGACCCAGGCCGCGCGCTGGGCATCAACTCCAACCTCCTCATGCGGCTGGATCCCGTCTTGATGGACAAGCCCCTCACCGATCCCATCGGGAACGAGGCGTCCTACGGGAACACCTCCGTCGATATCGTGAAGCTGTAGGAGCGCGCCATGACCCAGCTCGGATGGAAGATTGACCTGTCGAAATGCATCGGATGCAGGGCCTGTGTGGAAGCCTGCAAGTTCGAGAACAACACAACGCTCGACCTGAGCGTCAACTATCGGTGGGTCACCGATGTGGAGCGTGGGCGGTACCCCTCCGTGACCAGGGATTTTGTGCCGCTCGCGTGCAACCACTGCGCTAACCCCGCGTGCAAGAGGGCCTGCCCCACCAAAGCCATCTTCAAGCGCGCATCTGACGGCATCGTTTTGATTGACCAGAACAAGTGCGTGGGGTGTCAGGAGTGCGTCATGGCCTGCCCCTACGGCGTGCCCCAGTTCAACCGCCTGACAAAAAAGGCGGAGAAATGCACCTTCTGCGTCCACCGCCAGGAGGTGGGCCTGCCTCCCGCTTGCGCAGCGACCTGCGTGGGCGGCGCGATCAATTTCGGCACGGACTTCTTGCGCTACGGGGATCCGCCCGCAGGCTTCGCGGATCCCCGCCAGACGAACCCCTCCATCGAGTTCAAACGGTAGGGCGTTGGTATGAATTTGGTCAAGTGCCTCGTGGCTTGGGCAGGTGGTGCGGGGAGCGGAGCGCAATGGGACTGCTCTCTCTGCGCCAGCCCCGATGGGGCATGCGAGACCCTTTGCGTCGCCGCTTGCCCAGCCCAAGCCCTGGCTTGGCGCGATGACGCTCTCCAGGTCGAGGAAGCCTGCGACGCCTGCGGCCTCTGTGCGACCACTTGCCCCAGGGGAGCCTTGACCGTCGAATCCGTTAACCGGTCGCTCGAGGAGGCTCGCCGGCAGAGGGCCGCAACCTACTGGCACTGCGAGCGCGTTCCCTCCACCGCCAGGGGAGCCGGGGGAGCCTGCGTGGCCTGTCTGGGTGCGCTCCCGCCGGAAGCGCTGGTCGCCTTTGCGGCGGCCTCCGACCGGCCCATCTTCCTTCAGGCTGGGCCGTGCGGGGAATGTTCCCGCGGCCCCGCCTATTCGTCTCGTGCGGAGTCCAGGCTCCAAAGGTTGGCGCAGCATTTGGAGCAGGTTGCCCAAAAGCCGGTCCTGGTCTTAGGGGCACCGCCGGCCAAGACTCAGGAAGGTCGTCCTGGGCTTTCGAGGCGGGCGTTCTTCTCGGCTCTGCGAGGGTCGGTGGCGGCAGTGCTCCCCGATCCCCCGGCAGCGTCGGGAGAGAACGCGAGCCCCTGGAAGCTCACGAGGGGCAGCCTGCTGGCGATTCTCAACAAACTCTCTGCTGGAAACCCGTTGCCAGAAGGCGGGGCCAGCATCCTGCCCGCCCTGTCCCTTCCAACGGTTGATGAGGAGGTCTGCACCCTCTGCGGTCGGTGCGCTCTGGTGTGTGCCCCAGGGGCGCTTTCGGTGCGGGCTTCGGGGGGGACCCTCGTGCTCGAGCTGGAGGCTGACCGCTGCACCGGATGCGCGGCGTGCGCAGAATCCTGTTCCCCAGCCGCCCTTACGATGGCCGAATCGTACGACGCGCCGGAAGGGGTGAGACCACTTGCGGACGCCCCTTCTAAGCTCTGCCTCCGCTGTGGGAGCCAATTCCCAGAGCGAACCTCTGCCTCCATGACCTCTTGCCCCTCCTGCACCACCACAGCCCTCCGCCGGGCCGAGCCCAGATTCCCAGGCTACTCCCAGCCGGTTTGACCACTGGTTAGTGCCGCATCGCGCGGCGCCCCGGCGAAAGAGCACCCGGACAAGAAAAAGCCAATCCGCAGATGACGCAGATTCCGCAGAAAAAGAGAGAAAGAATAGTTGTCCTCCTTGCCTCTCCACAATCTGCGCAATCTGGGGACGAGTCCCCTTATACCATTTCCGTATTGACATATTACTAATATTGCCTTAAGTTCTTCCTGTGGTTAGCCTGGAAGCAGGAGGAATGCATGGGCAGAAGAAAGGCAGCTTCATTCGTGGACTCGGCAACACTAGCGTGTGCTGAGGCCGATCTCAATGGCCTGCCTCAGGGCAGGGTGACCTTGCGCCTGCTGGCCGTCATTGCGGCGGGACAGGACCGCAGGCTCGATGATGTGGCCTCCTTCTTTAGGACCACGCGGCAGACTGTGGCGATCTGGATTTCGCGCTACCGGTCAAAGGGCTTGGCTGGGCTGACCGATTTGCCCAAGGGACACCGGCGGGCAAGCCTGTCGCGGATCCAGGTAAAGACGATCCAGCACTGGGTTGAAAGAGGAGAGTCACCTTCCGGAGAGCCCGTCCATTGGACCATCGCACTGCTGCGAGAGGCGATCCTGAAGGCCTTCGGTGTCACCCTCGGAAAGACGCGGGTATGGTTGCTTCTGCGGGAGTGGGGCTACCGGCTCAAAGTGCCTCGTCCCCGCCACACCAAAGCCACACCGAAGGCCGAGAAGGCCTTTAAAAAAACTCCGTCGCATCTTGGCCGCTAGACGCAAGAAGCACGGGGATTCAGTGCAGGTCTGGTTCTTCGACGAAGGCCGTTTCGGCCTGAAGCCCTGCACGGGCCGTGCTTGGTGCCGCCGCTCCCGGCGTCCCGTAGCCCTTGTGCGGCCCGGGTATAAGAACTTCTATCTCTTTTCGGCCGTCAACCCCAATACCGGCCAAGAGTTTACTTTGCAACTCCCCACCGTGGACACCGAGATGATGAGCCTCTATCTGGACCATCTTTCCCAAGAGCATCCCGGAGCGCACATTCTTCTCGTACTTGATGGCGCAGGCTGGCACAAGGCCAAAGAATTGAAAGTGCCTGACGGAATCGAACTCGTACCACTTCCTCCCTACTCTCCAGAACTTAATCCAGCGGAACGTTTATGGCAGTGGCTCCGCCTGCACGTCTGCCGAAATCGCTTGTTTTCCTCCCTGAATGACCTCGAACAGGCCATTTGTGACTCTTGGCATTTGCTCTCGCCGAACCTTCTCAGTTCGCTCTGCCACTGTTCTTATTTGTACGATTAGAAAGTGGAAATGGTATTACTTATTCTCCTTTGCTCTTCTCTGGATGGCATTCTTGTTTCCGGGTAGGTCACTATCCCCCGATGCCGCACATGCCCAGGCCCGCGCCGACGCGCGCGCCGCTGCACCCTCCGAAGGCATGCCCGGAGGGCTTCTGGGCCACGGCCACCCGAATGGCCTCTTCGAGTGCCCGGTCGGTAGCCCCCGCGCGCAGGAGCGGCAGGAGATCGAGGCCCTCCGACGCCGCTAGGCAGGACAAGAGCATCCCCCGGGAGGTGACGCGGACGCGATTGCAGGTCTCGCAGAAGCGGCCGCTCACCGCGGCGATGAAGCCCAAGGTCCCCGCCGCGCCCGGCCTGCGGTAGACGCTGGCCGGGCCGAACCCGTTAGGCCGCTCCGGTCGCGCCACCGCTTCAAGGGGACCGGCCAGGGCCATCATGGCGTCGAGGGGAACCCGGCGCGACGGGCCCAGGGTCTGGGCGGCTTGGCCCATGGGCATGAGCTCGATGAAGCGGACATGGAGCGGGAGATCCTGGGTGAGGCGCGCGAAAGCCGGGACCTCCGCATCGTTGAGCCCCTGAACGACGACCACATTGAGCTTCACCGGATCCAGCCCCGCAGTCAGGGCCGCGGCGACTCCCTCGCGGACCGCGGCGAGGCCCTCCACGCCCGCGAGGCGTTTGAAGGCGGCGGGATCCAAGGAGTCCAGACTGATGTTAACGCGGCCCAGACCCGCCTCTCTCAACCCTCGCGCCAAACGGGAAAGCCGGAATCCGTTCGTCGTGAGCGAGAGGTCAACCCGGGGGTCCAGCGCCCTCAAGGATCTCACGATGTCCAGGATGTCGGGCCGGAGCAGGGGCTCTCCCCCCGTCACGCGCACTCCTCGGATCCCGAGCCGCACCAGGGCCCCCGCGATTCGGACCAGCTCCTGAGCGGTGCACTCTTGGCCCGAAGCGCACCCCGCGGAAAGATCCGGGCTGCAGTACGCGCAAGCAAAGTTGCACACGTCGGTGACCGAAAGGCGTAAGTAGCGGACGGCGCGCCCGTACCCGTCAGTGAGCACGGGGTTCCTCTGCGAACGGGTCAAGGGCTCTAAGGTCTTGCACATGGTCCGCATCCATGAAGGAACGGCCCTCGGGGTCGAACAACCGCACCTCGTCCTCGCTCAGTAAACGAGCCTTCAGGTCATGGAGGAGTTTCCTGGGAGAGGGGTTCGGATCCTCTGCGGCGATCTTCCGGGCCACCGCCAGGCTCTTCTTGTGGTACAAGGCCGCCAAGGGCTGCTCGGCGCCATCCCAAAGCGGAACGACGGCCCAGGCCCCTTCCCTGACACCGAACAACGCCCCCAGGAGATCGGGACGCACGAGGGGCGCATCGCAGGGATAGAGGAAGAGCCACGGCGTCCGAACGGCTTCCAGGGCGGCCAGCAGGCC
>JAKAJA010000139.1 GCA_021814085.1 Acidobacteriota bacterium
CTACGATTTCGTGCATTTTAGATCGCAACTTGGTATGAGCGGCGAAAGGGGCGGTGCCAATTATTTAAAAGGACGCGGGCGGCCGACGCCGCCCGCTTTTGTCTCATCCGGTTTCTTGCTTCCCTGCCTCCGGCTCCCCCGCTCCCCGGCTCACTCCGCAACCGCCGGGGTGCCGAGCGAAAACCAAAACTGGGCCTATTCCAAGTACGTATACCCCTCCAGACCGTCCTCGAGGAATTTCTTGATCTGGGTGGACTCCTTGAGGGTGATGCGCTCCTCTTCGATGGCCTCCTCCACCTGTTTGCGGATGGCGTTGGCCACGTCCCGCTTCTGGTACTGCATGTAGCTCAGGACGTCCCGAACGGTGTCGCCTTCGATGGTCTTGTCGATCTTGTACTTGTTGCGCCCCGTGACGCTCACGTGGACCGTGTTCGTATCCCCGAAGAGGTTGTGCAGGTCGCCCAGGGCCTCCTGGTAGGCCCCCACGAGGAAGACGCCGAGGTAGTAGGGACTCTTCTCGTCGAACTCGTGCAGGTCGATGGTGTTCTTCACGTCGTGGAGGTCGATGAACTGGTCAATCTTCCCGTCGCTGTCGCAGGTGATGTCCGCGAGGGTCGCCTTCCTGGTGGGCCGTTCGGTGAGCCGGTGGATGGGGCAGATGGGGAAGAGCTGTTTCACGGCCCAGTGGTCGGGGAGGCTCTGGAAGACCGACAGGTTCCCGTAGTACGTGTCGGAGATGAACCGGTCCAAGTTCTCCAGTTCGTCCGGGACGTAGTCCAGGGTATGGATGATCTTGGAAATCCTCAGGCAGACTAGCCAGAAGAGCCTTTCCACGAGGGCGCGGTGGGCGAGGCTCATCATCCCCACGTTGAAGAGGGTGAGGGTCTCGTCCCGGATCTGTATGGCGTCGTGGTACGACTCCTGGAAGTTCTTCACGGACAGCGTGTTCAGAACCTCGCGCAGGGCGAGCACCGGCTCAGGGGAATCTTCCGGGATCTCGGGCGGTGTCTCGTCCTCGATGAGCTTGCTCGTGCCCAGGACGTTGAATACGAGGACGGAGTGGTAGGCCACCAGGGCCCTCCCGCTCTCCGAGATGATGTGCGGGTGCGGCAGCTGTTCCTCCTCGCACGTCTCTGCCAGGGACGAGACCACGTCGCTGGCGTACTCCTCGATGCTGTAGTTGGCGCTGGAAGAGAAGTTGGTCTTGCTCCCGTCGTAGTCCACGGCGAGACCGCCCCCCACGTCGAAGTAGCGGATGGGGACGCCGAGCTTCATGAGCTCCACGAAGAGGCGGGTGCTCTCTCTCATGGCCTCCTTGATGCTCTGGATGGACGTGATCTGGGAGCCCAGGTGGAAATGCATGAGCTGCAGGCAGTCCAGCATCTTGGCCTGCTTGAGCTTCTCCACGGCGTCCAGGATCTCCGACGGGAAGAGGCCGAACTTGCTCTTGTCCCCCCCAGAGCTCTCCCACTTTCCCCTGCCGCGGGCGGCCAGCTTGGCCCTGACCCCGATGAGTGGCTTGACCCGGAGCTTCCTGGCCCAGCGGATGATGAGGTCCACTTCCGAGGGCTTTTCCACCACGATGATGACCCGTCGTCCGAGCTTGGTCGCCCAAAGGGCCATCTCGATGTACTCGTCGTCCTTGTACCCGTTGCAGATGACCGGGGAATCCAGGTTCTCGCTCGTGGCCAGGACGATGAGGAGCTCCGCCTTCGTCCCCGCCTCGAGGCCGAAGTTGTAGGGCCGCCCGAACTCCACGATGTCCTCGACCACCTGCTTGCTCTGGTTCACCTTCACGGGGTAGACGCCGAAGTACTTGCCGCCGTAGTTGTACTCCACTATGGCCTTTTGGAAGGCCGTCTGGATCTCCTCGATGCGCTTCTGGAGGATGTCCGTGAAACGGATGAGGACGGGCGGGTTGAGGTCGCGCACGCACAGCCCGTCCATGAACTCCTTGATGTCCAGGATGCGCTGCTTGTTCTTCTCGGGGAGGACGATCATGTTGCCCTTGTCGTTGATGTCGAAGAACCCCTGGCTCCACTCCGGAATGTTGTACAGCTCCCGGGCCTCATCCAGGGACCACTTGGATAGCGAGGTTTGGTCTTTCAGTTTGATCTTTTGCCGCATCGTCCGCCTTCCTCCTGCCTCGCAGCCCGCCAGGGCCGACCCTCACCAGCCGAGTGTCATTCGCAAGCCAATTCATGTTCATACAGGAAAGGGCTCCCATATGCAAGGCTGAGCGGTCGTCCGAGCGGGCCAACGGTGGCGCGTGAGCTGGCCGAGACGCCTTGCACCACCGCGAAACAGCCCTTATACTATGTGTGCTGATGGTTTCAAGGGAGAGACCCATGACTGAATCGGTCCAGCAGCGGCGACGATTTCCGCGCATCCGAAAGGAGAGCCCGGTCCACGTCCGCAAGCTCGGGGCCGACTTCCGGGAGGAGTGCGCCAAGACGACGACCCTCAGTCTTGGAGGGTGCATGTTCGTGGCGAGGGAGCCCGTCGGCGCGGACACGTTCGTGGACCTGCTCATTTCCGTGCGTCCCCAGCAGGTCATAGAGGCCAGGGGAAAGGTGGTCTACGAGCAGGCCCAGGTGAGCGGCTTCTACGAGGTGGGGGTTGAATTCACTTCCATCTCCGAGCCCGACCGCAGGGCACTGATGGGCCTCTTCGAGGATCACATCCCCGACTTATCTCGAAGCTAACTCGTTCCCACGAAATCCATTGAAACTCCTCGCCATTTGACCCAAGGTATCTCCCCTTGGTTTCAGTTTCGTGACAAGTTTTCGGTCCCCACCTATAATAATTGTCCCACGGCGTGCCGGCCGGGAGACATGGCGAGCTCCCTGCCCGTCGACGGCCTTCTTGTCAGAGGAGAACCCAATGCGGCGAAGGGACTTTATCAAGATCGGGGCGGGAGGGGTGGCAGGCCTGGCGGCGGCAGGTGCCTTGGGTCCCGTTTCCGACGTTCTGGCGGCAACCTCCCGCCCAGACCTCGTGATCTCGCATGGGACAAACGCCGACGCCAACACCCGCGCCGCCATCGCGGCCACGGGCGGCATGAAAGCCTTCGTCTCCAAGGGGGACGTGGTCGTCATCAAGCCCAACATCGGCTGGGATCGCACCCCGGAACAGGCGGCGACCACCAACCCCGTGGTGGTGGCCACCCTTGTGGCCATGTGCCTCGAGGCGGGTGCCAAAACCGTCAAAGTGTTCGACCGCCCTTGCAACGATCCGAGGCGCTGTTACGTCCAGAGCCAGATCGAACCCAAGGCATCCGCCGCCGGGGCGGAGGTGAGCCACATCAACGACCGGAAGTTCAAGGACGTGGCCATACCCAAGGGGAAGGCCATCACGTCCTGGCCCCTCTACACCGATGTGCTTGATGCCGACAAGGTCATCAACGTCCCCATCGCGAAGCACCACAGCCTATCGAGGCTGACCCTCTCCATGAAGAACTGGATGGGGGTCATGGGCGGCTCCCGGGGAAGGATCCACCAGGACATCAACGAGAGCCTCGTGGACCTGGCCACTATCATCAAGCCCACCCTCACGGTCCTGGACGCCATGCTCATCCTCACGGCAAACGGCCCGCAGGGCGGAAACCTGAAGGACGTGAAGGTCATGAATACTCTGGTCGTGGGCATGGACCAGGTGGCCGTGGACTCCTACGGCGCTACCCTCTTCGGTTTGAAGGGCAGCGACCTGGGCGTCGTGGCTGCTGCCCAGCGCCGGGGAATGGGCAATGCGGATCTCGATAAACTCGTCATCAAAAAGATCGAGGCGTAAGAAGGGACGGGGAGCAGGGAGCGGGGAGGCAAACCGGAGGTGGTCACGACTATTTCCCAGTCCCCCAGTCCCCCAGTCCCCCAGTCCCACAGTCCCCTAGTCACCTGTTTACCTTGTCCCCTGTCCCCTGTCCCCAGATGGCGGAAAATCCAATGACCGAAGCGGCTGAGCAAAGGAACGCCAAGAAGCCCTCCACATCCCGGATGGTATGGCTTCGTCGGGCCACCCAGGGCGCCTTCCTTCTCCTGTTCCTGCTCCTCTTCCTCCAGACCGAGCAGAAGGGGGCGGACGAGCTTGGATACCCCGTCAAGCTCTTCCTCGACTTCGATCCCCTCCTCTTCCTGTCCACCCTCCTCTCCGCTCACGCCGCCGCCAAGGCGCTGTGGCTCTCCCTCATCCTCCTCGCCGTCACCGCCGTGCTGGGCCGCGTTTTCTGCGGGTGGGTCTGCCCCCTGGGCACGTTGAACAACATGGTGGGGTCCATCAAGCGATGGCATTTGAGCCACAGGCCCAGGGGCTGGCACAAGGTCAAGTATTACCTCCTTATCGGCCTCCTCTTCGCCTCCCTGTTCTCCCTCCAGGTCACGGGGATTTTCGACCCCCTCTCGCTCACGGTCCGGTCCCTCTCCCTGGGCATCTACCCCGCCCTCAACTACTCCATAAACGCCCTCCTGGACCTGGCATACCATCCAGGAGTGAAGAGCCTCACGGCCGTCGCCGACCTGGGCAACAAGGCCTTCCAGGCCACGATCCTCGCCTTCAAGCAGCCCTTCTTCAGGCAGGGGGCCCTCATGAGCCTCCTCTTCCTTCTCATCCTCGGGTTGAACCTCGTGGAGCGCCGCTTCTGGTGCAGGTATCTCTGCCCTCTCGGAGCGCTTCTCGGCCTCGCTGCGCGCTGGGCGCCCTTCAAGAGGACCACGGACGACCAGTGCAATTCCTGCGGGCTTTGCGGAAAGGATTGCCAGGGGGCAGCGCGCCCCGGGGAGAAGGGCGAATGGCTCGCCTCCGAGTGCTTCTACTGCTTCAACTGCGACGACCCGTGCCCCCAGGGAGCCGTCGCTTTCCGTTTCCACCTCAAGCCCGCCGAAACTTCGGTGGATCTGAACCGCCGCCACATCATGGCCAGCGCTCTCGGGGGAGCCGCCGCGGTTTCACTTCTCAGGGCAACACCCACCTTCAAGCCCGCCTTCGCGGAACCCGACCTCATACGGCCCCCCGGCGCCCTGCCCGAGCCCCAGTTCCTTGCCCGGTGCGTCAAGTGCGGGGAGTGCATGAAGGTGTGTACCACGGGGGGTCTCCAACCCACCTTGTGGGAGGCCGGCCTGGAAGGCATCTGGTCGCCGGTTCTCGTGCCCCGGATCGGGTACTGCGAGTTCAACTGCACCCTCTGCGGCCAGGTCTGCCCCACGGGGGCCATCCGCCGGCTGTCCCTCGCCGAGAAGCAGAAGACCCGCATCGGGACGGCCATGATCGACAAGGGCCGGTGCCTCCCTTACGCCCATTCGACCCCGTGCATCGTCTGCGAGGAGGTGTGCCCCACGCCCAAGAAGGCCATCTGGTTCGAGCCCGCCACCGCAAGGAACCGCAACGGCGATCCCGTGGATGTGAAACAGCCGCGGGTGGATCTGGACCTCTGCATCGGGTGCGGCATCTGCGAGGCCAAGTGCCCCGTCCAGGGCCGACCCGCCATCTACG
>JAKAJA010000140.1 GCA_021814085.1 Acidobacteriota bacterium
GTTCCTGATCGCTTTCGGCGTCATAGCCGTTGCAGCCATAGTGGGTGGCGCGTTTTTCTACTGGCGCTACCAGGGCAACCCCCAGGTCCGCGCCGAGCGGGCCATCTCCAAGGCCCAGCGCGTCCTGGACTCCATGGACCTCCCGGACACGTCGCCAGAGGCGAAAACCGCCGTGAACCAGGGCCGGACCATGATGGGCGAGGCCCGCGCCGAGTACTCCCAGGGGCACTATTCCAAAGCCCTGGCGGTCGCCGGCGATATCCTCGACACCCTGAAGAACGCACGCTCCGCTTCCCCCCTGAGCCAGAAGTTCGCCGTCCTGGTGAGCGCCGAGGGCTCCGTGGAGGTGAAGCGTACCGGGCAGCACCTCTTCTCCGGCGCCAAGGAGAACATGATCCTCGAGGACGGGGACATGGTGAAGACCGGCCAGAACGGCCACGCCAGCATCAAATACCACAACAACCAGTTCCAGATCATCTCCCCCGACTCCCTGGTGGTCATCCAGGCCCTGTCCGGCATGCCCAACGGCGGAAGCAGCATCCAGGTCGCCCTCAAGCAGGGCAAGGTCGAGACCCAAACCCCGGACACCATGACCGCCAAGGACGAGAGCATCATCGTGACCGACACGACCAAGATCCGGCCTTCCGCGGCCTCCCGTGTAGACGTCTCCCAGGGGGCCTCCGGGCAGGTCACCACGTCGGTCCTGGCCGGGACATCCGAAATCGAGGCCGCGGGGCGCAAGCAGAACCTGGAGGCTGGGAGCACGGGCGTATCTATCATCACCTCCGCTACCCAGATTTCTGAGGCGGAACCCCTCATAGGCCCGCCCTCGGCGGAATTTCCCAAAGACCTGCAGATCATCCGGGTGGACGACCCGGCCAAGCACCCCATCAGCTTCGAATGGAAGGGCGGCGTGAGCAAGACCGTGGTGTTCCAGCTCTCCGCCAAGCCCCTCTTCTCGTCTCTCCTCACGCCCGCGCGCGAGCTGACAGGAACCAACCTCACGGTGGACGGACTGCCGGCCGGAACTTACTACTGGCGCGTTCGGGCGGCGGGGCCGGAGGACAAGGCCTTCTGGTCCTCCATCTACCGGTTCCGCGTTCTCCAAGTCTTTCAGAGGCCCCGGATCAACCGCGACCTCAAGCTCACCGTAGACGCCACGCCCATCGGGGACGGGGTGATCATCCAGGGGGCAACGGACCCCGGCGTATCCGTCTCCGTCAACGATCTGGAGATCCCGGTGAACGCCGACGGGACCTTCAGCAAGATCGTCCTCTTCTCGGACGTGGGGACACAGTCCGTTCAGGTGAGGGCGTTCGACGATGAAGGCAATGAAAAAATCTGGCGAAAATCCTTCCAATCCCGAACCGAGTAGGCCCGCCCGCCGAAAGGCAGACCAGGGCAAGGCCGAGCTGGAGGGATTGAAGGAAGCCTATCGGATCAAATCCGAACAGCTCCGCCTCCTCGCGGAAGTCGTGCGCACGGCCAACTCCATGCTCGAACCCGATTCCCTCACGGCCTTCATCATGGAGCGCGTCCAGGTCCTGGTCCAATCGGAGGCGTGGAGCCTGCTCCTGCTCGACGAATCGGGCACGCACCTCACCTTCACGGGGGCCATCGGCGCCAAGGCCAAACCCCTCAAGGAGGTCAAGCTCAAGCTCGGCGAAGGCATAGCCGGGACCGTCGCCCAGACGGGGCGTCCGATCTTGGTGAACGACGCCCGCCGCAGCCCCCACTTCGATTCCAAGGTGGACAGAATGACAGGGTTCGTCACCCACTCGGTCCTGTGCGTTCCCCTGCGCAGCCGGGGGAAAACCCTGGGCGTCCTGGAGATGATGAACAAGCGAGGGGAAGGGGGCTTCACCGAGGCCGATCTGGAGACCACCTATCTGTTCGCGGAGATGGTGGGCATCGCCCTCGAAAACGCCTTCGCGTTTCAGAAGATCAAGCTCCTCAGCCTCGTGGACGACCTGACCCAGCTCTACAACTCCCGCTACCTCCACCAGGCACTCGCCGTGGAGATCACCCGCGCCAAACGATACAACTACCCCGTGGCGGTCATTTTCCTCGACCTGGACGGGTTCAAGTCGGTGAACGATCGGTACGGTCACCTCATCGGGAGCCAGACCCTCACCGTCGTCGGCCAGATCATCAAGCGGATGGTCCGGAACGTGGACATCGTGGCCCGCTACGGCGGCGATGAGTTCACCATCATCCTGCCCAACACCGACCTCCCTGCCAGCGCCCTCGTCGCCGAGCGCCTGCGCAAGGCCATCGAGAAGCACGACTACCGCAAGGACCCCGGCCGCGACTTCCTTCTCTCGGCGAGCTTCGGCATCGCGGGCTTCCCGGTTCACGGGGAAGATCCCGAGCAGCTCATCCAGAAGTCGGACCAAGCCATGTACCGCGTCAAAGAGACCACCAAGAACGGCCTTGCCATATACGAATAGGAGCCCTTATGCCCTTTAGCTTCCGCTCGCCCTTCTCCTTCCTCTCCAATGACCTCGCCATCGATCTCGGGACGGCCATCACGCTGGTCTACGTGAAGGGCAAGGGCATCGTGGTACGCGAACCTTCGATCATCGCCATCAACCAGAAGAACGGGAAGGTGGAGGCGGTGGGGACGGAGGCCAAGGAGATGCTGGGCAAGACGCCCGGCAACATCGTGGCCATCCGGCCCATGAAGGACGGCGTCATCGCGGACTTCGAACACACGGAGCGCATGCTCGACTACTTCATCAAGAAGGCGCACAACCGCAAGGTGGTCGTGCGGCCGCGCATCGTCATCTGCATCCCGAGCCAGATCACCCAGGTCGAGAAACGCGCCGTGCGCGACTCCGCCTACCGGGCCAAGGCCTCCGAGGTGGTCCTCGTGGAGGAGCCCATGGCGGCGGCCATCGGCGCGGGCATGCCCATCACGGAGCCCACGGGCAACATGATCGTGGACATCGGCGGCGGCACCACCGACGTGGCGGTCATCTCCATGGCGGGAATCGTCTATTCCCGGACGGTTCGGGTCGCGGGGAACGAGATGGACGAGGCGCTCGTGGCCTTCATGAAGAAACGCTACAACCTGGCCATCGGTGAACGGACGGCCGAGGAGCTGAAGATAAGGCTCGGGTCGGCCTACCCCCTGGACCAGGAAGAGAAGATGGAGGTCAAGGGCCGGGACCTCATGGACGGCATCCCCAAGACCCTCGTGGTTTCCTCCGAGGAGATCCGCGAGGCCCTCTCCGAACCCGTGGGCGTCATCATCGACGCCGTCCGCCAGGCCCTGGAACAGACCCCCCCCGAGCTCGCCGCGGACATCGTGGACCGCGGCATCGTCCTCACGGGCGGCGGCGCGCTCCTGCGCAATCTCGACAAGCGCCTCCGGGAGGAGACGGGGCTCCCCGTCCTCATCGCCGACGACCCCCTCTCCTCGGTGTGCCTCGGCGCGGGCAAGATGCTGGACGACTTCGAGCTCCTCAGGCGCGTCGCCGTCGACTGAGCGCCCGCTCGAAGAGGGGGTGGAACCCTGGCCCCGTCGAGAGCGGTTCCTAACCCGGGAACCCTATGGTTGCAGGATGGCGAGCCGAGCGCGAGGGCCCATGCGGACAGAAGGAAACAACGGATAGGCTCCGATGGACCTGAAGCCCGCGGCCCGGCGCCCCGAAGTGTTGCTGATCCTGATCGTGCTGGGACTCTTCATGCTCCTCACGCTGCAGGTCCGCCGGGGCGGACAATCGGTCCTGGGCAACATGGCCCTGGCCGCCTTCGGCCCCCTCCTTTCCGCCTACGACTCCGCCTCCCGGCTCACGAGGGAGGGATTTCAGGCCTACGTTTGGCAGAAGAACGCGGCCCTGGAAGCGGAACGTCTCGCGGCGGAGAACCGCGTCCTGCAGGGCCGCCTCGAGCTGTCCCGTCCCCTCGAGAAGGAGGTCCTCACCCTCCGGGATCTGGTGAACGCGCCCAAGCCCCAGGGCTACGAAGTCCTGGGCGCCAGGGCCCTCACGCAATACGGCGCCCCCTTCAGCCGCTACCTCCTGGTATCCTGCGATTCCAGGTACTTCATCCCTGAAGGAACGCCCGTGATGGGTCCCGGCGGAGCCGTGGGCCGGATCCAGGGCACGAGCGGCTCCCTCCACAAGGTCATCCTCCTCACGGACCCTAGCAGCGCCGTCGGCGTGGTCTCTGAACGCTCGGGAGTAAAGGGCGTGGCCGTGGGAAAGGGAAGCGACATGGACGTGCGATGGATCTCCAACGAGATGGACGTGCGGGTGGGAGACCAGTTCACCACGTCCGGCGAGGACGGCGTCTTCCCCCAGGGACTGCGGGTGGGGACAGCGGTCTCCGTGCAGGACGGCGGCGATTACCTGAAGAAGATCACCATGGCCCCGGCGGTTCAGATGGACGAGCTGACCTGGGTCCTCCTCATGAGGAAGACCGGTGGCTAAGCGCCTCATACCCGTCCTCCTCCTTCTCCTCCTGGCGGTGGGCATCCAGACCCTCATCCCCCTCATCTCCGGCGAGCTCACCATCGCCAACCCCTACCTCGCCGTCCTGGTGACACTGGCCATGAGGGGCGGCCGGCTTGGCGGTGTCGTCTGGGGCACGTTCCTCGGCCTCGTGAGCGACGCCTACTTCTCGCCCTACATCGGATTTCACGGGATGACCTTCTGCGTGATTGGGTACCTTCTGGGATGGCTCGGCAGCAAGCTCCTCATCACCGGTATCCTCCCCATGGCCTTTTTCGCCTGGGGAGCTTACGTGGCTGACGCCACGGCCGTGGCGGGGCTATACCGCCTCCTCGGGCTTCCCCTCGCCTCTCCCTTCTGGATCTCCGTCCTCCTCGGAAGCCTCATCACGGCAACCCTGGCCGCCATCTTCGAGCTCCCCGCGAGGAGGCTGTTCAGGAAGGGACACCCGTAATGCACGACCCCGATTCGGGACTTCCCGCCAAGGCGGCGCTTCTGAAGGCGGTCCTCTGGGCCGTTTTCCTCGCCTTCGGGCTGAGGCTGTTCTACCTCCAGATCTTGCATGGCGACTACTACCGAACCCTCAGCGAGAACAACTACACACGGAACATCGTCCTGCGCAGCCCCAGGGGGATCCTCCTGGACAGGAACGGGAAGGTCCTCTGCCGGAACCGCGTGAGCTTCTCCCTGGTCCTCGACGCCGCGCGGGGAGGATCCATCGACGCCACCATCGAGGCCATGCACCGCATCTTGGGGTTCGACATCAACCGTATGGAGGTGGACGCCGCCCTCCGCAGGAGCCCGGTGGCCTCTCTGGCGGTACTGGCCCGGGACGTGCCCAACGGGTGGCTCCAGAAGATCGAGGTCCACCAGCAGGAGCTGAACATGCTCCGCATCGAGATGGAGCTGAGGCGGGACTACCCCTACGGCCTCTACGCGGGCCACGCGCTGGGCTACGTGGGCCTCCTCTCTCCCGAGGACGCGGCGAAGCTCAAGGTC
>JAKAJA010000141.1 GCA_021814085.1 Acidobacteriota bacterium
GAGCAGGGCATCCTTGCGCACGTTGGCCACGAAGCGGACCCTCCCGAACTGCCCGGGCCGCACGATCTTCTCGGGGTTGGGGAAGGAGGCCTGGACGAGGATGGTCCCCGTCTTGGGATCCACCTCGCGGTCGGCGAAGTTCACGCGTCCTTTGCTGGGAAGCACCGAGCCGTCGGCCAGAATCAACTCCAGCGGCATGGCTCTCGGTGACTCCGCCTTCGGCGCGCCATAGACCTTGACGGCCCAGAGGTAGTCGGCCTCGCTGAGAAAGAACTCCACGAGGATGGGGTCGACGTTGGAGACCGTGTTGAGGATCATGGGATTCGGAGGGAGGCCCACGAACTCGCCCACCTTGGCCTTGGTCTTCCCGATGATGCCGTTGATGGGGGAGGTCATCCTCGTGTAGCTGAGGTTGAGTTCCTCCACGGCGAGGTGGGCCTTGGCCGCGTCTACCTCGCCCTGGGCCGATCCCACCCGGGCCTCGGCGTTGTCCAGGTCCCGCTGGCTCACGGCGTAGATGGCCGCGAGGGGTTTGATCCGCTTGTATTCGATCTCGGCGTTGGTGAGCATGGTCTTGGCCCGGGCGAGCTGGCCCCTGGCCTGGGCGACCTTCTCCTGGTACTCGCGGGGGTCGATGGTGTACAGGAGGTCGCCCTTCTTGACCTCCGCGCCCTCCTTGAAGTCGATGCTCTGGAGGAACCCGTTGACGCGGGCCCGGATGTCGATGTCCTCGAAGCCCTTGGTCTGGCCCACGAACTCCACGTAGATGGGCGTGTCCCTCTGGATGACCGGAGTGACGGTCACCTCGGGGGGAGGCATCTTGAAGGGCTTCTCCTTGCAGCCGGTTCCGGCGAGCAGCACGACAGCCACGAATGCCACGGCGGTGGCGTGGAAAACCCGGTCAGTGATGGGATTGCGCCTGAACAGCATGTGCCCCCTCCCCGTTTCTTGTTTATGCGGTTGGACCGTCTCCCCCTTGCCGCTCCCCGCCCGTGGCGGTTTGCTTTTCTATCATAGCTTACGAATAGCAGATTTGGCACCGAGGGCTCCAGTCCCCAGACGGCCATGGGCTCTCTGTCTCAGTCCCGCCGGGCATGCTATGATGAAAATGCTGGCGCATTAATCAATGCTGCCGGCGGGGTGGTTCGAAGCAGACAACTTGGAGGGGGTAGCCCATGGGTGGATTGGACGTTCTGGCCATCGGCGTCACGGCGTTCCTCGCGCTCGTTGTCCTGGCCTTGGGCATCGGAGTGCTGGTCTTGCCGGGTTGGCTCGCTCGGAAGAACGGGCATCCTCAGGCCGAGGCCGTCACGTGGTGCGGGGTATTGGGGATTGCCACGGGAGGCATCGCCTGGGTGGTTGCCCTCGTGTGGGCCCTCTGGAAGCCCAAGGGGGGGCCGGAATTGGCCATGACGGAATCCCAGGCCCATGAACTGGCGACCCTGCTCGCGGGCATCTCCGAGCGGACGGCCCGCCTCGAGGCGGACGTCAAGAACCTGTAGGAGCTGTCCCATGGTCCCCATGCTGATTTTCGTCTGGGTCTATTTCCTGATGGTTCTGGATAAGGCCAAACACCCCAAGGCCGCCGAGGAGGCGTCCAAGGGGCCCTACGACTACGCCCAGATCCGGGACATGGTCGTGAAGATCTCCGACCGGCTGGACGCGGTCGAGGGCGAGTGCGCGAAACTGGCCCGCGGCAGAGGGAGGGCGTAGCCATGATCGCCGCCCTCGTCATCGGCTACTGCGTCGCCCTCTACCTCGTGTTCATCCAGTTCCGGGTCATCAAGCTCAACATTTTGACGGCGGCCCTCTCGGCGAGCGTGGGCGCCTTCGGGATGATGATCCTGGCCTTCTCCATCAACTACCTCCAGCCCTGGAGCACGGACACGGTGGTGGTCCAGTTCACGACCCCCATCCAACCCCGCGTCACGGGCCGCGTCATGGAGGTCCCCGTCAAGAACGGCGCGCACTGCAAGAAGGGTGACGTGCTCTTCAGGGTCGACCCGCAGCCATACAGCGACCAGCTCAACCAGGCCCGGGCGGGCTACGACCAGGCCGACGTCCAGACCGCCGCGGCCATCACGGCGGACGAGCAGACCCTCGCCGCGGCCAACGCCAACGTCATCGCCCTCAAGGCCAACATCAAAGCGACCCAGGTGGGGCTGGAATTCGCGCAGACGCGCCTCAAGGAGTACACGGAGCTGGCCAGCAAACAGGCCGGCAGCCAGTTCCAGGTGGAACAGTACACCGCCGAGGTGGACGGCAAGCAGCAGCAGCTCACCGCGGCCAAGCAGCAGCTCATCGCGGCGGAAGCCGACATGAAGAAGGCCAAGATCGCCCTCGATTCGGCCCTCCGCACGCGGGACACCACCCTGGCCCAGCTCAAGGCGCAGGTGGAGGCGGGGAAGTGGAGTGTCGAGCAGGCCACGGTCCGCGCACCGGAGGACGGTTACGTGACGGAGCTCAACCTCCAGGTGGGCGCCATGGCCTCCCTGACGCCCGTGATGGTCTATCTGTACGACGGAAAAGGCACCATGGTGCAGACCTCCTGGTTCCAGGAGTACTCGAGCATCATCGAACCGGGTCTGGACGCCGAGATCGCCCTCCCCGCCTTCCCGGGCAAGGTCTTCCGGGCGAAGGTGGACAGCGTCCAGCAGGCCACGGGGCAAGGCCAGCTCGATCCGAGCGGCAAGCTCCAGAAGATATTCTTCCCCCGCAAGGCCGACCGGACCATCGCCTACCTCACCATCGACAAGGGGGATCTCAAGGGCTGCTCGTTGCTGGTGGGGTCGGCGGGCCAGTGCATCATCAAGGGAAAGACCAAGAGCGCCTTGTTCTTCTTCCGCCGGGTCCAGATCCGCATGTATACCTGGACCAACTTCCTGTTTATCGGGTACTGACGTGGACGCCGGAAAGCGTTTCGGACGGCCGATTCTCCGTTTCGCCGCCGGCCTGATGGCGGCCCTGTCCTGCGTGCTCCTGCTCTCTTGTGCCGTGAAGCCGGCCCCATCCCTCCAGGAGATGACCAAGGCACTGCCACCGACGACGGCCATCCCCGGGCAATGGAAGGCGCCCCCGACGGGCGAGGGTTCCGCCGTGGGTGACGGGTGGCTCAAGTCCTTCGGCGACCCCCGGCTCGAAGCCCTGGCGGACGAGGCCGTGAGGAACAGCCCGGCCCTGAAGGCCGCCGCCACCCAGATCGACATGGCGGCCGGCTACGCCACGCAAGCCTCCGCCGCGCTCTACCCCATCTCCTCCATCCAAGGCGGGGCTGGGGGAAAAGGGCATTTCAAGAAGAGCATGATCTCAGGCAAGGAATACGTGTCGGAGATGGCCTTCTACGTCAACATCTCGTGGGAGCTGGACTTCTGGGGCAAGATCCGGTCCCAGGCCGCCGCGGCCCGGGAGAATCTCGCCGCCACGGAGGCCGATGTGGCCTGGGGCCGGCAGTCCCTGGTCGCTCTCGTCGCCAAGACCTACTACCTCGCCGCCGAAGTGCAGATCCTGGTGAACATCCAGCAGCGGGGCCTCGAATTGACGCGGAAGGAACTGAGCATCCTGGAGGCGAAGCGGAGCGTGGGCCAGGTGGGCGACCAGGTCGTCGCCGAAGCCCGGCAGAACCTGACCACGGCCCAGGCCGCCCTCCTCCAAACCCAGCAGGCCCAGCAGGACGTCATGAGAGCCCTAGAGGTCCTCCTGGGGCGCTATCCCGCCGCGGAGATCGATGCCTCGGGACCACTCATCCCCCTGCCCGCGCCCATGCCGGCCGGCATTCCCTCCGAGGTCTTGGAACGGCGCCCGGACATCATCGCCGCGGAGCAGCAGGTGGCCGCGGCCTTCCACATGGTGCAATCCGCCAAGCTGGCCAAGCTGCCCAGCTTCGGTCTGGGGTTCGCCATCGGCAATCAGGCCAGCGAGATTACCAAGTTCATCGGAATCCCCATGGGGTTTTGGTCTACGGGTTTGAGCCTGGTCCAACCCCTCTTCACGGGGGGCGCCTTGCAGGCCGAGGTCCAGATCAGGAACGCCGAGCAGGAGGCCGCGCTTCAGCTCTTCGTCCAGAAGGCCCTGACCGCCTTCAATGAGGTCGAGACGGGGCTGGCCTACGAGCGCAACCTGAGCGAGCAGCGGCAGCTCCTCGCCGCGGCCCTTGGAGAGAGCCGCAAGGCCTTCGACCTGGCGAAGATCAAGTACGACGTGGGCGAGACCGACTATCTTCCCGTGGTCCAACAGGAGGGCAACGTCCTGGTCGCGGAGGCGAACCTGGCCGGGGTGGACTACAGCCTCTTGAACAACCGGATCAGCCTCAACCTCGCCCTCGGCGGGAGCTACGAGACCTCCGTCCGCGAGTGATGCCGACTCACCCACGGTGCCACGGCCATCCCTTGGGTGGGCTGGCAGGTCCACATGTTGCCGCTGGACCAGCGGATGATGGCGGGCGCGCGGAAGCCGCCCTCCCAGCGCAGACCCGCTCCAACCGGATCGGGGAGCACGGGGCGCTACTTGTTCGCGGGGAAGATCACCTTCCAATCCCTCTTCATGTCCACCACGGTCCATCCGCTCTTGGCGGCCTCGGAGAGGGCCTTCTCCGCGCCCTTGTCGTAGGCGAACTCCCTCTGGGCATCGTCATGGCGGACGAGGATCTCGAGGGAGGGGCCCTTGCGACCCGAGGTGAACTCCAACATCTGGAGGTCCCCGTCCGAGTTCCCCGCGGAGAGCAGGGGACGGCGCCCGATGTGGAGCTGGATGCCCACGGGCTTGCCGGGCCCGTCGGTCACCAAGTTCATGGCGGGCTGGCGGAGGATGGAGCCGCCGCCGGCCCCCTCCTGGTACTGGTACTTCAGGGAGCTGCCGATGACCTGCTCGGGGGGGATGCCGTAGATCTTGGGGGCCACTTGCCGCACGAACTCGATGCCCCCGCCGGAGCAGATGAACAGCTTGAAACCTTTCGCCCGAAGGTAGTCCAGCAGCTCCACCATGGGCTTATAGACCAGTCCGGCGTAGCCGACCTTGTAGACGGGGTGCTTCCAGGCGTTCAAGAAGATCTGGACCTCCTGCTCGAATGCCTCCTCCGTCATGCCCGCGTGCGTGGCGGCCATGAGCGCCGCGATCTCTCCTTCGGGCATGGCCTGCAGGGCCTTCGCATCCCCGTCGAGGATGAACTTGAAGGGCTCCTTCGTCTTCCAGTCGGGGTGTTGGGGAGCGAGTTCCTTGACCCGGGCAAAGGCGAAATAGGCCTGGACCGGGAGTGGCCTTTCCGTCCAGAGCGTCCCGTCGTTGTCGAAGACGGCGATGCGCTCCTCGGGAGGAACGAAGGAGGGGCCGCCCTTCATGGCGGCCTTCTCGACGAACTTGAGTATGGCCTGCTTGGCCGGCCCTTCATTCCACGAGGGGAGAGGGTCGGTGGCCCGAAGGGGTGATGCCGCCAGTACCGAGAAGAGGACCGC
>JAKAJA010000142.1 GCA_021814085.1 Acidobacteriota bacterium
CCGCGAGCGGATGCCCGCGGGCTCGTTGGATGTGCATCTTAATGGCCACAGGGTCAAAGGCATCGAAATCGGCGGCGAAGCATTCGCCCTCGATGGCAGCACGTTCACGGTGGACCCCGCCTTCATAAGGGACGGAGAGAACGAGATTCGTGTCTCCAGGAAATCGGGATCTGGATCCCTGTTTGCCTCGGCCTTGGCCCGCTTCTACAGCCAGGAGGAACCCGTGAAAGCCGCTGGGGCCGGGCTCTCGGTCGTTCGACGCTACACTCTCCTCAAGCGCCTGCCCACCCTTCTGAAGGGCGACATCATCGACCGGCAGGAGATCAAGGACGGAGATTCCCTCACGAGTGGGGACCGGGTGGAATGCATGCTTACCCTGACCGCCGACCACGATGTTGACTATGTCCTCGTGGAGGACTTTAAACCTGCGGGATTCGAGAGCCTTCAAGTCCGCAGCGGGGAGCAGATGTCGGCGCGGAGTCTGCCGGACCATGCCCAGGTTCTGGAGCTGCACCAGGAGCTAAAGGACACCAAGGTTGCCCTGTTCCTGGACCACATCCCCAAGGGGTCCTGGGAGATTCGGTACGAGCTGGTCGCCGAGGCCCCGGGCACCTACCACGCCATGCCGACCCGGGCCCAGGCCATGTACGCTCCCCACGTCCGGTGCAACAGCGACGAGATCCGCCTGACCGTGAAGGATAAACCGGGGCAGGGAGGAGCGAAATGAGCGACGCCGGCTCTCTTCCCGTCAGCCAGGTACCAAATGAACGGTTGCACGCCAATCCGATGGGGCCTATCCTGTTTCTGCAAAGACAGAAGACCTGATCGGTAAGAAGTCGCCTGAATTTGTTGGCCAGGATCACCGGCGATGAGAAACCGCTTACGCTTGGGGGGAGATGTGAATCCAACATCGCGGCAGCTTCGTCTGTGGTTGGGATGCTCAGCCTTAATATGGGGCCTTTCGTGCTCTTTCCCGGTTTTGGCTCAGCCGGTTGTCGCTCCGCCGCTCGTCGCGGCGGCGAGGATGGGGGACGTCCGGCTCGTGAAGGATTTGCTCGCCAAGGGAAGTGATCCCAATCAGGTCGATGCCCAGGGTGAAACGGCGCTGCACGAGGCCGCGTTCAGGGGAGACGTGGCCATCGCGGAGGCGCTGATTGCAGAGGGCGCGAAGGTCGACGTGACCGATCAGGCCGGCATCACGCCCCTCCACGCCGCCGCTTTCGATGGCAGGTTGGAGGTCCTGGTCCTCCTGGTCAGGAGCGGAGCAAAGGTGCGCGCCACCGATCAGGGAGGATTGACCGCCCTCCACTACGCCGCATCGGGGGGCTTCACGGATATCGCCAAGCGCTTGGTCGCGGCCGGGGCGGACGGCACGGCCAAATCCGCTTCGGGGGCCACTCCCCTCACCATGGCCGAGAAGGCTCACCAGGAAGGTGTGGTAGCCTTCTTGAGGGCGCTCCCCACACAGTCTGCACCAACTGCCGTGCCGGTCGCGGCAAAGAAAGCGCGCATCATGATCACGGACGACAACCTCCCGAGCCATTCCATGGAGGCGGCTGACCTTCCCCCTTCGACAGGGCCGGCCACGACGCCCGGAGCAGCGACCTCATCCTATAGCGGATTAGCCAGCGGCGGCACCTCTTCAGGGTGGCCGTCGGACTCTGGGGCAAGGCAGCGCCTCGTTCGGATGAGAAACGAACTTTTAGACAGTCTGGCGGAGCTCAAGAAAAAGTGCGCCGAATACAGTCGCCTGACCGACGCACTGGACAACAGCAGGCCGCTCGAGATGGATCAGGTTCCCCTGGCCTCCAAATACGAACCCACTGAAAGCGCTCCGACCCGGGACATCGACGGCAGCTGGACCGGAGGCAGCTTCGAAGGAGCGAGGCTCGCGTCGCGGAATGCCGCACATCATCTGGCCGAGGACTCTCATAATGCGTGTTCCGCCGTGAAGTCCATGGAAGACCGGATCGAGGCCTTGGACCGGGCGCTCGCCGGTCGCAGCTGAAGTGGCGCCCCTGTGGACATTCTATTCATACCGAGATGATGGAACCACAGGCCTGCCTGCACCATCGTTGGGACGCTATTCGGCGCCCGCCTCCTCCGGTCCGCAGAGATCCTTGCTCCGCTGGCGGGCATAATCCCACGCGGAGAACAGGACGCCGCTATGGGCGAGCGGGTTCGCGATGATGAAGGGGTCCTCGCCGAAGGACGTGTAGCTGAAGTTGAGCTCCTGGGCGGTCATACCCGGCTTGAGGGCGGACATCAGGTACTCATCGACGATCTTCTTGCACACTTCGATCGCCTCCTCGAGGGTGGCGTACTCGCCAAGGGCGTAGCGCTCGGATTCGTCCATGTAGTGGAAGTTGTCGTCCACGAATACCTTGTAGGTCATGAATCGCCTCCCACCGGGCCCTCGCCGCCCGGCCAGAATCGCTTATCATGAGTATAGGGCAGGTGACACTTGGGCCGCCGGCGGTGCCGCCAAGTCCGGGCGAGGTCCCCATGGGAAAATGGTACGTCTACATCATCCGCACGCGGTCCGGCACCCTCTATACGGGCACGACGACCGACGTGGAGCGCCGGTTCGCGGAGCACGGCCAGGGCGGATGCCGGGGCGCGAAATACTTGCGCTCCAGGGGCCCGCTTGAGTTGGTCTATCAAGTGAAAATCGGCGACCGGGCCCTAGCCGCCAAGGTGGAGTGGCGCATCAAGCGGCTGTCCAGGCAGAATAAGGAAGAGATCGTTTCCGCGGGGCTCAATGGACGGGCGCTGCTGGCCTTTCTCGGCCTGACGGGTTGCTGAGAGACTCGCATGATGCTTGCGAAGGGACCCGCGCCCATTCTCGAGGCAAACTTCAACCGTGCCAGGTGGCCTTGTAGAGGCAGGCCGGGGCACCGTCCAGAACGCACTCCGTGTGCCGGAGGCTGACGTCGGTCTTCCCGCCCATTTCCAAAATCTGTTCGAGCCAGCCGGAGAAGTCCTCGCAGAAGGCCTTCGAGATGGGGTGGAATCCGCTGATGCACGCTACGCCCCCAGCGTCGTGGAACTCCTCGGCGCTCAGGCTCCCGGCACTGTAATACATGCCCCACATGGACCCCGCGATCTTGAGCCACGTCTTCATGTTGGCGAGCTTGAGGAGGACCTTGTGGAAGGACGTGGCCTCGGTCTTGGCGGTGTAGCGCCCAATTTCTCGGCACAGCCTGAAATCGCCCGTGCCGAATGCCCGGTCGATCCCCTCGTAGAGCCCCACCTGGTACCTGAAGGGATACCACGTGGAGGAGAGCACGGGGACGCTCAAGGCCTGCCGCAGGTCCGGGTCCAGCATGGGCAATACCCTCTCCATGGCACCGGCGCCGAAGCGCGCTTCCACGAACGCCATGGCGCCCTTTAGGGTGAACCCCTTGCTGCGGATCGTGTCCGGGGCAGGCAGGCGCGAAAGGTCCGATGCTTCGGGCATGATGGCCTCCTCACCAGTGAAGTATAGGTCCCTCCCCACCGGCGTTCAACAACGGCCAAGGTCCCAACCTGAGCGATGGCCCCTGAAGCGATAAGCCAGTGGCAATGGCGACGGGTATTTGGACGGCCCCTTGACTTCGGATCCGGACGGTCATACATTTGGTTCGATAACTGGTCAGACCTCTTACCAGTTGCTCTACCGGTTGGCCAGGGGGAACCTCTTCATGAAGCCTTCCACCTCTCCTAAAAAGCCCGCCTCGCATGCGGAGCAGTCGCTCATCACGGCGATCCTGGAAGGGAAGTTCCCCTCCGGATCGGCCCTCCCGGCCGAGCGCGACCTGGCTCGAAAACTCTACGTGACCCGGCCCACACTTCGCGAGGTTCTTGGACGCCTGGAGCGGGACGGATGGCTGACCATCCGGCAAGGCAAATCCACGGTCGTCAACGACATCTGGAGCAGTGGCGGCCTGAACGTGGTGAGCGGCATCGTCAGGCATGCGCGCGTCCTCCCCGTCGAATTCGTGCCCAGTCTCCTGGAGCTGAGGCTGCTCATGTCGCCTTTCTACGCCCGCGCGGCCGTCGAGCGAGCCGCGTCCGAGGTCGGCGCCTTCCTCTCGGGATACACCAAGCTCCCCGACACGGCGCGGGCCTTTGCATCGTTCGACTGGAAGCTCCACCACCTCCTCACCATGGCCTCGGGCAACCCCATCTTCACCCTCATCCTGAACGGCTTCTCGGGATTTTACGAGCGGATGGCCCGGGTGTACTTCCGCCGCGCGGAGGCCAGGGACGCCTCCCGGGCGTTCTATGCCGCCCTCCTCAAATCGGCAGATCGCGAGGACGGCACCGCCGCCGAACGCGCGACCCGCCGCGTGATGGCAGCGAGCCTCCAGCTCTGGCGCGCCGCCAGCGCGCCGCCCGAGGCCCCCGCCCCGAAGAAGCCGCGCGGGGCCAGGCGAGGGACCCGACGCGGAGGCAAGCCATGAGGCGCTGGAACGGCTGGGGGGACGAGACGATCACCTATCCCGTTCCTCCCCGAGCCCTCACTTTCTTGGAGGCCGCCCTCGGAGCGGGAACGAGGCCGGCGGACGCCAGTCTGGAGGCAGCCGTTTCGGCCGCTCCCTCGCCGAGGTTGCCCGCGGGCGCCATGCTCTCTAACGACCCGGAGGTGCGCCTGCGCCACGCCCTGGGCCAGAGCCTTCCTGATTGGATCGCCCTTCGCGGCGGCCGCATCCCGGCCTTTCCGGACGCCGTGGCCTTCCCCGAATCGTCCTCCGATGTCCGGGACCTCCTCCGTTTCGCCCAGTGGGCGGGAGCGAAGGTCATCCCCTACGGCGGCGGTACGAGCGTCGTGGGGCACCTCACGCCCGATGCCGGCGAGTTCCCGGTGATCACGGCGGACCTGGGCCGTATGAGCCGGCTCCTGCGCCTTGACGAAACCAGCGGCCTGGCCACTTTCGGCGCGGGGGTGGCGGGCCCCGACCTGGAGGCCCAGCTCCGTGCCCGCGGCCTCACCCTGGGCCACTACCCCCAGTCCTTCGACTACTCCACCCTGGGGGGCTGGGTGGCGACCCGTTCCAGCGGCCAGCAGTCCGCCTACTACGGCCGGATAGAGAAGACCTTCGCGGGCGGCCGCCTCGAATCCCCCGAGGGAACTCTGGACCTGCCCGTCTTTCCGGCCTCCGCCGCAGGGCCCGACGTGCGCGAGATGGTGCTCGGGTCCGAAGGGCGCCTCGGCATTCTCACGGAGGCCACGGTTCGGGTCAGGCCTCTCCCGGAGCGAGACACCTTCTTCGGCGTCTTCTTCCCCGACTGGACCTCGGGGATGGAGGCCGTGCGAACCATGGTCCGCTCCGGCATTCCCCTCTCCATGGCGCGCCTGAACAACGCCGAAGAGACGCGCACGTCCCTCCTCCTCTCGGGCAAACCCAAGCTCGTGTCCGTCAT
>JAKAJA010000143.1 GCA_021814085.1 Acidobacteriota bacterium
GCGCGTCTCGTTTCCCCTTCGCTCGCCCGTCTCCCGATGGAAGTATCGTTCCGCGGACGCCGTGGTGGCCGTGAGCGAGGAGGTCCGCCGCGGGTTGATGGCGCAGGGAATCGACGGCAGCACCATCCAAACCATCCACAGCGGGGTCGACCTGGGCCTCTTCAGAAACCTGCCTTCCCGTGAGGTAGCGAGAGCAAGCTTCGGAATTCCAGGCAACGCCCTGGCCGTGGGTACCGTCGGGGCGTTGGTGCACCACAAGGGGCATGAAGTCCTGCTTGCCGCGCTGTCTGCCCTGAAGTTCGAGACGGGGCCGCTGGAGCTCTGCCTGGCCGGTGAAGGGCCCCTCCGGCGGAGGTTCGAGGTCCAGGCCGCTGAATTGGACGTTTCCCTTCGCCTCCTGGGGTACCTCCATCTCCCCGGGGAACTCTACCCCGCCCTCGACCTCGTGGTGCTTCCTTCCCTTTCCGGGGAAGGATCGCCTGGGGTCATCAAGGAGGCCGCCGCCGCCGGGGTCCCCGTCATCGCAACAGATGTGGGCGGGACGGGAGAAATCCTGCGTGACGGCCGGGAGGCGCTCATCGTGCCGCCCGGCGACGTGGGGGCCCTCAGAGCGGCCCTGAAACGATTGCTGGGCGACCCGGGGCTCAGGCAGACCCTGGCCGGGGCGGCCCGTCTCCGCGTGGAGGGGTTCACCATCGCCCAAATGGCCCAGGCCCACGTGGTGCTCTACCGGAAACTGGTGGGGGAAGAGGGGCTGAGGTTCAGCTCGGCGGTCTGTCCCAAGGACAGTAGGGAAATAGTCTTTTAAGGAACCGCCGAACCTCGTCCATGTCCAGGGGGCGGGCAAAGCAGGCCAGTGCCCCGGCCTTCTCGGCGGCCTCGAGGACCTCCGCCGATAGAGCCCGGCAGACCACCGCCATCTGGATATGGGCAGCTTCCGGAGTCTCGTGCACCCGCCGGCAGATGCCCAGCCCGTTCCATACCTTCGAATCCAGATCCACCACGAGGAGATGCGGGTCGAAGGTCAGGAGATCCACCCCGGCATCGAAGCCCGAAGGCGCGGAGCGCACGCTCAGGGCTTGAGACCAAGAGTCCATTTCGCTCTCCACCGCCGCCCCGTCGGGAAGGAGGAGGAGGACACGGCGGTTTCCCTCCTTGAAATCCGAAGGGAGAGGCATCCCGTGGCTCAGGAGGAAGGAGTCCAAGTCCTGGCGCCGGATTCGCCGGTGGCCGCCCGGGGTGGTGTATGCCGGGAGCCGTCCGCCGCGTATCCAGTTCCGGACGGTGTAAGGGCTCACCCCGCAGTAGCGGCCCGCTTCCCATGTCGTGAGGATCGCTTTGTGTCCCACGGCCAGCCGGAGATCAGCCCTTGGGGCCGCTGGATCGGGAGGTCTCGGTCAAGACTCGCCCTTGCATGACGCCCCCGTCGTCCACGCGCAGGTGGATGGCGCTCACATCGCCCTGGATGCGCCCCGTAGGGGACAGGTGCACGTGACGGCTGGCCCAGATGTCCCCCTCCACTACGCCGGCCACCTCCACGTCCCTGGCCCGGATCTTTCCCGTCACGCGGCCTCCCGTGGCGACCACGACCTGAGCGGTAGACTGGATGTCCCCATCCACGGACCCTTCCACCACGAGGTCCTCTTCGGTGGTGATCTGGCCTCTGAATGTGGCGGTTCCGTCCAGCCGGGTTTCCATGGCGGCCTCCTTCTGCATTATAGCCCATGCCTCTCCCGGTGGGGCCTACGGTTCCTAGGCGCATGACCCGCGCGGGGGGGAAAAAGACCGGGCGCCTCCTGTTCGGCCATTCCGCAGGCGGGACCCTTACTAGTATACTTGCGGCATGGCGAAGACCTCCCTGATCCTGGCGCTAGTGTGCGGTTCCGCCCTCCAGGCGTCCGCCTGGGCTCAGGCCCCTGGTACGCCATCGACCCCTCAGGCCGTGGACCCGTCCACGGAGGCCATGGCCTGGGACCGAGATTTCGACCTCCTGCTGGAGCTCAACAACGCCCCCACGAAAACCCAGACCTTCCAGGAGGACAAGCGCAAGGCACTCCTCCAGGAACGCGAGAAGGTCTTGGCGCACATGACGGATCTCGAGGCGCGCCTCGCGGCGGTGGAGGGGACCTACACGACGGAGGCCGTCCTGAACGAGATGCTCCGCCAGGGCGTGGGGGAGATGCTCACGGCTCAGGACAACTTGAAGCGGTGGATCAAAGAGGACGACGACCGGATTAAGGAAATCGACGTCAAGATCCAGAAGCTAGCCTCCCAGGGGGGGGGCTAAAGTGCGCATCCTCCTCGTGGAGGACCGGGCAAGCCTCCGGCAGGCCCTTTCGGAGACCCTCCGGCGGGCCGGATTCGATGTGGCCGAAGCGGGCGAGGGGAAGGCCGCCATGGCCCTCATCGAGGGGGGCAGCTACGACTTGGCCCTATTTGACCTCAAAATGCCCGTCTTCAGTGGCCTGGAACTCCTGAAGGCCAGCCGGGCGAGGTGGCCCCTGGCCCCGGTCATCCTCCTCAGCGCCTACGGCTCCGTGGAGGTGGCCGTGGACGCCATGAAGCTGGGGGCCGCCGATTTCCTGGCCAAACCGGTGGATCCCGATCACCTCCTCATGGTCGTCCTCCGCTGCCTCGAGGTGGGCCGCCGGGACCGGGTCCAGGAGGCCCTGGTGGCCGACCTCTCCAGGGCCCCCGCGTTCCAGCAAATCGTGGGAGGGAGCGAAGCCCTCCGGAGGGCACAGAACGAGGCCCTCCGCATCGCGGCCACGGACACGACCTGCCTCCTCCTCGGGGAGACGGGGTCCGGCAAGGAGCTTTTCGCGCGGGCCATTCACAACGCCAGCCCCCGGGCCAATGAACCGTTTGTGGCCGTGAACTGCGCCGCCATTCCGGGGACCCTCCTGGAAAATGAGCTCTTCGGCCACGAGAAGGGCGCCTACACGGGGGCCCACGAGACACGCATCGGCAGGTTCGAGTTTGCCCACCGGGGGACTATCTTCCTGGACGAGATCGGAGAGATGGGCACGGACCTCCAGGCCAAGCTCCTCAGGGTGTTGGAGGAAAAGACCTTCACCCGGGTGGGTGGGGTCCGTCCCATCACCGCCGACGTTCGCATCATCTGCGCCACAAACAGGGACCTGGACGAACTGATTGAGCGCAAGGCCTTCCGGCAGGACCTCTATTACCGGCTGAGCGCCTTCCCCATCCGAGTGCCCCCGCTCCGGGAGCGGAGGGAGGATATACCCATCCTGGCCGAACACTTCGTGGCCCATTTCCGACGGGAACTGGGACGGGCCGATCTAGAGCTCTCCCTCGAGGCGGTGGCCTTCCTCAAGGACCAGCCCTGGCCCGGCAACGTGAGGGAGCTTATGAACCGCGTGGAGCGGGCCGCCATCCTCGCTGGGCCCGACGGCAAAATGGCCCCCGAGCTATTCGCCGCCGCTGGGCCCCCACAGGGCGGGATGTCGCCCACGGTTCCCTTCGGTGTACTCGCCGATCCCGAGGCGTGGCTGGAGGCCGAGGGGCGGTGGAGGGCCGGGGAGGTATTGAGGCTGTGCGGGGGGGAGCACAAGCGGGCCGCGCGCCTGTTGGGCATCACCGCTGGCCGCCTGACGGAGCTCATGGGAGAGGTAACCAAGCCTCGAGATTTGCCGTAAGATAATCTGATGCCCCACCGTGTGGGGCTCGTCCCCCACGGACCCATAGCGAGAGATGATTTCATCGAGGAGAACGCCATGTCCGAACCGAGCACGCAGGCCCCACCCCGCAAGGGAATACGCTGGGGACTCCTGATCTTCCTGGCCATCGTGGCCCTCCTTATCCTGGGCGGGGTTCTCATGATCGCCGGGTTGGGCGCCCTCATGAAGGGGAAGCCCGTTTCCGTAAAGCCGGATTCGACCCTGGTGATCACCCTGGACCGGCCCATCCAGGAACCCCAGCCCGACCCTCTCATGACGGAGATCTTCCACGCCAAGATCTACTGCGTTTACGACCTCGTGTCGGCCCTGGACCGGGCGGCCAAGGATGACCGCATCAAGAGCGTCCTGTTGGACGTGGGGACCTTCCCTTCCGGCTTTGGGAAAATTCAGGAACTTCGCGATGCCCTGACGAAGTTCAAGGCCAGCAAGAAACCGGTCTGGGCCTACTTTGAGTTCGCCGGCAACGGCGGCTACATCCTCTGTTCGGCCGCCGACAAGGTCTATGCCCCTCCAAGCGGGAACCTCATGATGAACGGCATCGCGGCCGAAGTCCCCTTCTACCGTGGCGTCCTGGACAAGGTGAAGGTGGAGCCCCAGCTCTACCACATCGGCAAGTACAAGTCGTACTCCGACACCTTCATGCTCAAGGAGATGTCCGACGCCCAGCGGGAGGCCACCAACGCCATCCTGGACAGCCTCTTCGGCCAGATGGTGAAGGCGGTGGCCGAGGGGAGACACCTGAGCCAGGAACAGGTCCTGCAGGCCATCGATGCGGGATTCCTCTTCGGTGAAGACATCCAGAAGCGGGGCCTCGTGGACGGGCTTTGGTACCGGGACCAGGTGGAAGACGGTCTCAAGAAGCTCAACGGCAACACGGACAAGTGGCGCCGCGTGGACATGGAGGACTATATCCGGGACCAGCGGGCCCTGCCTTCGGCGGGCGCCAAAAAAAGCGTCGCCCTCATCCTCGCCAGCGGCGGGATCGTGTCGGGCGAAGGCTCCGCGCGCGTCGCCCTCGGCGACTCCAGCATCGGCTCCGACTCTCTGGTCAAACTCCTGAAGAAGACCGGCGAGGACAAGGACATCGCGGCCGTCGTCCTCCGCGTGGACAGCCCCGGAGGATCGGCCCTGGCCTCTGACGTCATCTGGCGCCAGGTGGAGGTCCTGCGCAAGACCAAGCCAGTGGTGATCTCCATGTCCGACGTCGCGGCCTCGGGCGGCTATTACATCTCCATGGGGGCGGACGCCATCGTGGCCCAGCCCGGGACAATCACGGGCTCCATCGGGGTGGTGAGCGGGAAGTTCGTCACCAAGGGTCTCATGGACTGGATCGACTACCGCCAGGAGACGCTCAAGCGGGGGCAGAACGCCGACCTCTTCTCCAGCTACGCGGCCTTCACCCCGGACCAGGAAAAACTCATCCAGGGGCAGATGGAGGGCTTTTACAAGCTCTTCGTGGGCAAGGCCGCCCAGGGCCGCAAGCAGACCTTCGAACAGATTAACAACGTGGCCCAGGGACGCATCTGGTCGGGTGAGCAGGCTCTCAAGATAGGCCTTGTGGACCGTCTGGGGGGGATGGACACGGCCATAGCCCTGGCCAAGGAGAAGGCGAAGATCGGGAAGGACGAGGCCGTCCGCATCGAGGTCTACCCCAAG
>JAKAJA010000144.1 GCA_021814085.1 Acidobacteriota bacterium
GGAAATCGCTGGCGAAGTGCCCTCGGGGGTCCGCCTCTTCCACGTCTTCACGGACGACCTCGGCCGCCCCGCGGGCGCGGGCCTGTGCGACCTCAAAGGGGGACCCCTCGTCATTCCCCGCAGGGGGAAATACCTCTGGGTCTTCATCTGGAATGCCTCCGCCACCGAATCGTTAACCAGCGCGGCCCTGACCCTCTGGTCGAGCTACCAGGCGCCCTTCACCGTCCTGGGTTCGTCCCTCCACTCGGGCGTACTCGACCTCCGGCTCCACGAGGAAGCGGGCGTCGCCGACTACCGCCTCTTGGGCGGGACCGCAGATCAAGCGGCGGGCTCCAAAATCCTCGGTGGACCGTTCGCCTCCGAGGGCGAGGGCGAGCATCACTATCGTATCCCGCTGCAGGATCCTCCCGGGTTCGATTTCCGGCTGAGCTGCCGGACCATGGCCGGCGGATCCTACTCGGCGGCCCTGCCGCCTCCGGAGAAAGTCCCGTGATGGTGCGCCTCCACTCGGCGGACCTCAGTGGCATCGAGGCCGTCCCCGTGGAGGTTGAGGTAGACGTTCAGCCCGGCATGCCCAGCTTCGTCACCGTCGGTCTCCCCGACGCGGCCATCAAGGAGGGCCGCGAAAGGATCCGCGGCGCCATCCTCAACTCCGGCTACCAGTTCCCCCTCGAAGCGGTCACGGTCAACCTGGCCCCCGCGGACATCCGGAAGGAGGGCTCCCAGCTCGACCTCCCCGTGGCTCTCGCCCTCCTCACGACCACGGGACAGATCCCGCGGGACGCCACGCACTCCGGCCACCTGTTCGTGGGCGAGCTGGCCCTGGGAGGGGCCCTCCGGCCCGTGCGGGGTGCCCTGGCCATGGCCCTCCTGGCCCGGGGTCAGGGCAAGGCCCTCGTGTGCCCCGCGGAGGACGCCCCCGAGGCTGCCCTCGTGGAGGGGTGCTCCGTAATCCCCGTCCGATCCCTCGTGCAGGCGGTTCGGTACCTTCGCGGGGAGGAGGCCATCGAGGCGGAGCCCCACCGTTCCTATGATTCCCTCCGAACGAGCCCGCCGGACCACCTGGATTTCTCCGAGGTGCGCGGGCAGGCCCTCGTGAAGCGGGCCCTGGAAGTGGCCTCCGCGGGGGGGCACAACGTCCTCCTCCTGGGCCCTCCCGGATCGGGCAAGAGCATGCTCGCCAAGCGGTTCCCCACCATCCTTCCCCCCATGTCCTTCGAGGAAGCCCTGGAGACGACGCGCATCCACTCCGTCCGGGGCGAGCACCGCCACAACGGTTCCTGCATCGCTACCCGCCGGCCTTTCCGGGCGCCGCATCACACGGTGTCCTACGCGGCCATGGTGGGCGGCGGGGCCAACATCCAGCCCGGGGAGATCTCCCTTGCCCACAACGGTGTCCTCTTCCTGGACGAGCTCACGGAGTTCAAGAGAGACGTCCTGGAGAGCCTGCGCCAGCCCCTGGAGGACCGCAGCATCAGCATCTCAAGGGTGAGGGGGAATCTCACCTTCCCCGCGGCCTTCACCCTCCTGGCGGCCACCAACCCCTGCCCCTGCGGCTATTACGGGGACACGACCCGGCAGTGCCGGTGCACGCCGCCTCAGATCACTCGCTACCTGGGGCGCCTGTCGGGGCCGCTCCTGGACCGCATCGACATCCAAGTGGAAGTGAGCGCCATCCCCCCGGAGGAGTTGCGCCAGGCCCCCGCCGGGGAGTCCTCCTCGGTAGTGCGGGACCGGGTGGTGGGCGCGAGGGAGCGCCAGTGGGCGCGGCTCAAGGGTTCGGGAAGCCATTCCAACGCCCAGATGGGCGAGCGCCTTGTAGATCGGAACTGCCGCCTCGGGCCCGAGGCCGAGACCTTCCTCGTGAACGCCATGAAGGCCATGGGCATAACGGCCCGCGGTCACCACCGCATCCTCAAGGTGGCAAGGACCATCGCCGACCTGGCCGGCGCGGAGGCCATCGCCACGCCCCACCTCGCCGAGGCGGTGCAGTACCGGACCCTGGACAGGAAACTCTTCGCGGGGTGACCTTCGGTGCCCGCGGTACCCCCCCCCGACGCGAAAAAGGGCCGCCTTCCGGCGGCCCTCATGTTCGACGGTACAGGAAAAGAACCTACTTCAGGCCCAACTTCCAGCTGAGCTTGCCCAGCAAGTTGTTGATGGGATGGTTTCGGGAGAGGAAGCGCAAGGGCGGGTTCCTCCGGCGGCCGATGGTGCCGTAAAACCCCATGAGGTAGTCCCGGTAGGGGGAGCGGAGCTTGAGCCCCTTGTGGAGGGCCCGGACGCACTGGTAACGGTCGCCCAGGGTGAGGTAGACCCGCGACAGGTTGAGGAAACACAGGGCCTGCCCGGGATCGAGCCTCGTAGCCTCGCGGCACATGTCCAGACCTTCGGCGGCCATTCCGGCCTTGACGGCACGCAGCATCCCCACGTAGGAGAGGGCCAGGGCGCTGTCGGGGTGGTTCTGAAGGTAGGCCTCGAAATGGCCCCGGCCCTTGTCCAGAGCGCCGTGTTCCACGAGCTTGATGCCCGCCTTCAACTGCTGGGGAATGTCGTGGATTTCCAGGTCGGCCATCTGCTCACCTAAAGGCAAAAACGGAAACGCGGCCCCACGGCCCCGTCCCCGGCTCTCCTAGCCAGGGCCCTTACTCTAGCACCTTGAAACCTTCGCGTTCAATGGTCCCCTCGGCGATGCGCAGGGCGCGTTTGTCACCGTTGCGCTCCAGTAGCGCCAGCTGCTTGCGGATCGCGCGCCAGGCGCTCGCATAGAAGGCCTTGGTGAGGTCCGCCTCGTAGGCGCAGGCGTCGGAGCCGCGCTGCTTCAGGAGGGTGTCCAGCCTCGACAGGGTGGCCACCATGCCGTAGAGGACCATGGCCGTTTCGGCCACCCGCTCCTGGAGGAAGCCCATGCGCATGACCTTCTTCCCGTGAGCCACGAGGAGCTTGTCCACGGCGATGGAGAAGGCCTTGGTCGCTTCCTCGAGACGGTCCACGTGCCAGGCGAGGGTCGGATGGGCCCCTTCGAGGTGGTTGGCCACGAGGCGCATCTTCATGGTGTGGGCGCCGTACTCCACCATGGCCCCCACCCCCCCGCGCTTCTGCATGGCCTTGAGGGCGTCCCCGGGGCGCTTCATCCCGGCCAGGGTGATGTAAAGGCGCTGGATCTCGTTCGTCCCCTCGAAGATCATGTTGATGCGGCTGTCGCGCATGAGGCGCTCGTAGGGGTACTCGGCCATGTAGCCGATACCGCCCACGATCTGCATGGCGTGGTTGCAGTCCCGCCACAGGCTCTCGCTGCAGTAGGCCTTGCAGATGGCGCTCTCGATGGAGAAGTCGGTCACGCCCCGGTCCACGAGGGAGGTGGAGAGGTAGACCATGGAGTCGCACACCCACGAGTCCACGGCCATCTCGGAGATCTTCCCGCGGATCATCTCCAGGTCGCTGATGGGGGCCCCGAACTGCTTTCGCTGCTTGGCGTGCGCGATGGACAGGGCCATGAGCTCCTTGATGCCCCCGGCGCATCCCGCGCCGAGGGAGAGGCGCCCGTAGTCCAGGACCTCGAGGGCCACCTTGAAGCCCTTGCCCCGCTCGCCCAGGACGTTGGCTTCGGGGACCTCCACGTTCTCGAAGTTGAGCTCCGTCGTATTCGATGCCCGGATGCCCATCTTGAGCTCGGGCTTGCCCCGCGTGAGGCCGGGGGATTCGCCGTCCACGATGAGGGCCGTGATCACGTCCTTGCCCCCCATCTCCTCCTTGGCGAAGACGGTAAAGACCCCCGCGATGGCCCCGTTGGTGATCCAGAGCTTGGAGCCGTTGAGGGTGAAGGTCTTCTTCTCCGGGTTGTAGACGGCCCGCGTCTTGATGGAGCCGGCGTCCGATCCCGCCTCGGGCTCCGTGAGGGCGTAGGCGGCGATGCGCCGCCCGTCCGCGCACTGGGGGAGGTACTTGTTCTTCTGCTCCTCGTTTCCGAAGAGGAGGATGGCCTTCATGCCGATGGATTGGTGGCCGCCCACGGTGACGGCCAGGGATGCGTCGTGGCGCCCCACGGCCTCCATGACCTTGCAGTAGGCCGTCATGGACAGGCCCGCCCCGCCGTATTCCTCGGGGATGGAGAGGCCCATGAGCCCCAGGTCGAAGAGGTCCTTGACGAGTTCAAGCGGCGTCTCGTGGGCCAGGTCCATCTTCACCGAATCGATCTTGCGCTTGGCGAGCTCGCCGAAGGAGTCCAGGAGCATGGCCACCGTTTCAGCCTCGTCGGAGTTCATCTTCGGGTAGGGGAAGATGAGATCGTGGTCGAAGTGCCCGGCGAAGAGCTGTGGCATGATGCCGAGTTTCTCTTCCTTGGGGGTCGTGCTCATTTCAAGCCTCCTGCGCGTAGAACGCCGCGCTGCGTTTGGCGAGATCCACGATCTGGGGGGACGGAGTGAACCTCGAATCGACGGCCCGGGCGAGGAAGGAGAGGCGATCGGCCAGGTGCGTTGATCCAAGGGAATCGGCGTAGCGCAGGAGCCCCCCGCGGAAGGGCGGGAAGCCGGTGCCCATGATCATGCCCAGGTCCACGTCGCCCGGGGTCTTCACGATGCCTTCCGCGAGAATGCGGCTGGCCTCGTTGATCATGGGGAGGACCATGCGCTCCTGGAGAACCTCCTCGGGCGGGGCGGCGGTGGAGGGGGGGAGGAGGTCCTGGAGGGCCGGGTTCAGGCCCGTTTCCTTGCCCTTCTCGTCGTAGAAGTAGAAGCCAGCGCCGCCCTTCTTCCCGAGGAACTTGGTCTCCGAGATGGCCTTGAGGAGGGGGGCGCCCTTCATCCGGTCCGCGAAGCAGGATTCGAGGTAGGTCCCCACGTGATAGGCCACGTCCAGCCCCACTTCGTCCATGAGCCGGACGGGACCCATGGGCATGCCGAAGGCGAGCATGGCCTTGTCCACGGCCTCCACCGGGATCCCTTCCAGGAGGAGGTAGGCCGCCTCGTTCATGTAGGGCATGAGGAGGCGGTTCACCAGGAACCCCGGGCCGTCCTCGCAGGAGACGGGCACCTTGCCCATGGCCTTGGCGAGGGCGAAGACGGTGGCCACCGCCTCGTCGGACGTCCTCTTGCCCCGGATCACCTCCACGAGGGGCATGCGGTTGACGGGGTTGAAGAAGTGCATCCCCACGACCTTCTCGGGATGCTGCGCCTCGGCGGCGATGTCGGTGATGGGTAGGGAGGAGGTGTTGGAGGCGAAGATAAATCGCCCGCCCGCCAGGCCTTCGAGGTCTTTCAGCACCTGGCGCTTCACGGGGAGCTTCTCCACCACCGCCTCGATGACCACGTCGAGGGTTCCGAAGCCGTCGTA
>JAKAJA010000145.1 GCA_021814085.1 Acidobacteriota bacterium
GATGCGAGGGCGAACATCCGCTCGCAGTTTCGCTCGAGGACATCCAAGTCCACGAGAGCGCGCGGCGTTTTCCACTCATATGCGTGCATGGGGCCAGCCCCCACGTGCTTTCCTCAGGTCTCCACGCGAGCAAAGAGGAGGGTAACGTCATCGGTGAGCGGGGCGCCCCTGAGGTGCCGCTCCACCTCTTCAATGAGATCCTGCAAGGGGGCGGCATCGGGGGCCAGGTCTTGCATCACGGCCTCCACGCGGTCCAGCCCAAACTCTCCCGAAGGGGTCCCCTCTCCCGCCTCGCTCACCCCGTCCGTGTAGAACAGGAAGCCGTCGCCCGTGGAGAGGGTGTACCTTTTCACGCCGTAGGGAAGGCGGGGAATGAGACCGATGGGAGCGCCCGTGGCGTCCATGCGCTCCACGGAGCCTTCGCGAAGTAGCATGGCGGGAGGATGCCCGGCGTTGACCAGGGCGAACTCCTTCGTGGAGGGGGTCCACTGGGCGAGGAGGAGGGTCGCGTACTTGCGCCCGTGGGCGAGGCGGTGAAGGAGGTCGTTGCCATCACCTACGACCACGGTCACGTCCCTGGGATCGTTCCGCCGGCTCCAGAAGTAGGCCTGGAGGTTGGATGCCACCAGGGCGGAGGAGACCCCTTTGCCCGAGACGTCCGCCACAACCAGCCACCAGCTCCCGTCGTCCCTGGGGATGCAGTCGAAGTAGTCGCCCCCCACCTCGAGGCACGGGCGGAACACCACCTCCAGCGCCAGGCCGGGCACGGCGGAAAGGTCCCCCGGCTGGAGGGTCCGCTGGATGTCCGCGGCGAGCTGGAGCTCCTTGCTCATGCGCTCCCGCGCCACGATTTCCCTGTGGAGGGTGGCGGTCGTCAGGGCGAGGGCGAAGCTGGCCCCAAGTTCGGCCAGGAACTTCACGTCGTCGCGGCCAAAAACGCCCCGCTTCTTATTGAGGAGCTGGAGGACCGCCACCAGAACGCCGTCCCTATCCTTCACGGGTACCGTGAGGAGGGATCTCGTCGTGAAGCCCGTGGCATGGTCCACCTGAGGGTCGAACCGGGGATCCTCGTAGGGGTGGTCCAGGAGAATGGAGCGGCCCGTGGCGGCCACCGCCCCCACGATGCCGTCCCCCACCCCGAGGGTCAGCGCGCCCGCCTTAAGGCCTTGGGCGACGAGGGAGGAGAGGGTGGCTTTGGATGGATCGAGGAGGAAGAGGCTGCCCCGCTCGGCGCCGATGAGCCGGGTGGCGATGGCCACCACGTGCTGGGCGATGTGTTCGAGGTCCAGCTCCGAGTTCACCATGAGGCCCGCGTCCACGATGGCCCGGAGCCTGCGGACCCGCCCTCGTAATAGGGCCAGATCAGCAACGCCATTCGAAGGCTTCGTTGTGGACCGGGAGCGGGGATCCGTTCTTTTCGCGGCCATGGAGATTTGACGTTAAGCGCTGCGCCCTTCCATGTCAAGACGCTGTGCCGACCGATTCCGTTCCTCTCCGCCCGAGATCGAGACGAAAGAGGGGGGGCGGAGCGCGCCCCCCCGGGAAGCTATCTGGTCGTGGTGGTCAGAGGCACCGCATGAACGATGCGAGTTCCTGTTTTTCCTGGGCGGTGAGGTGGAGCTGCTGGACCAGGTTGAAGTACTCGACCGTATCCTCAAGCGTGAAGCAGCGCCCGTCGTGCAGATAGGGCGGAGAGTCCTTGGTGCCTCGCAGGGGGAAGGTCTTGATGGGCCCGTCATGGGCCATCATCATGCCGTTCACCAGCTCCTGCTTGTAGAAGCGCTCGGCCTGGAGGTTGTGCATGGAGTTGTCCGTATAGTAGGGCGCGGGATGACAGCGTCCGCACTGGGCTTTGCCGTTGAACAGGGCCTCGCCCCTGAGCTCGGAAGGGGTGGCCTTGGCCGGATCCAGTTCGCCGTAGATGTTGAGCTTGGAGGCGGGGGGGAAATCCAACAGCGCCATGAATTCGGCCATGAAGTGGACCTGGCTGCCCCGCTCCAAGACATTGATGCCCTTCTTGGCCGCCATGCAGATGTCGCCGTCGAAGTAGGCGGCGCGCTGCTCGAACTCCGTGAAGTCCTCGACGGTCTTTAGGGCGCGCTGGGATCCGAAGAGTCTTTGGATGTTCACGCCTCTCAACGAAGGAGTATTGATCCGGTGCCGGAACTCCTGCGGCCGGATGTCTCCCACCAGGTGTGTGGCACGGTTCGTGTGGCCATTAACGTGGCAGTCGAAGCAGGTAACCCCTAGCATGCCGTCGTTCCGGTCGGTCCGGCGGTCTTCCGTGGCGTTGAACTGCTGTTGGGGGAACTGGGTCAACAGGAGCCGAAGGCCCTCCAGCTGCTTGGGGTTGAGGATGCCATTGAATATCTCGTAGTAGTTGCTGAGTGTGATCAGGCGGCCCTTGGCCACGTCACCCAGGTCGGGCCGCGTGGTGAGGTAAATGGCCGGAGCGGCGTCGGGCAGGACCGCCTCGGGCAGGTCGAAGTCCAAGTCGAAGCGGACGAGCCTGGGCAGAGGCTTGATCGTCATTTCTGGGAAGAGCATCCCGCCCTCGGCGTGATCCGGGAAGGGCAGGGGCTTGTAGGGGAACAGCCCCTTCTCCTTGATCTGGGCCGGCGTCATCTTGTCGAGCTGGTCCCAGGTAGCCCCGGCAAGCTTGGCCGTGGGTCCCACCGGTACGGCCTTGCCGCCCGACATCTTATTAGGTCCGGTCTTGATGGCCAGGTCGTATCTGGAGTTGAGGAGATCGGTGTGGGCCTTGGCGCGCTCGGCCTTGACGGCGAGGCGTTCGGCTTTGATCTGGGCGAAGGTCTGCGTCTGATTCGTGGGTCCATAGCTGGAAGCCACGGGCCCCTGCTGGGCCAGGAGCGCGAGAGACAGTAGTCCGCTGGCGACCAAGGCACCTGCCAATAGGCCTGTCCTGCGGATGATACGGGGCATGCTCATGGGAAATCCCTCCTTCGGATGCGACAAACCGACTGCTTGGAACGTTGCCGGAGCGCACCGAGAGCGCACGCCTCCTTTCAGCGCCGAGCTCGGACCCACGCCGCCGGGTGCGCCGGAGCGGCGGGGCGCCTCACGCCAAGCTTCCCCGTGACACCCGTGTCAGGAGAATCCGGTGATCGAATCTGGGAAAGTCACTTGTATGGGCGTCGCGCGGATTTAATATACCCCCTTCTCAAAGCGAGGGCAAAGAACGCCCCCGAGGCCCGCCAGCGGCAATGCCCATGGGTTTAGTTTCCATGAAGGACGGGAAGGTCACCTGAGGGTGGCGCCCCGGCTCGGGCGGGGAACAGATCGGAGGGTGGGGTCTTACGCCAGGGTCGTCAGGGCAGCCTTCGCGGCGGCCTGTTCGGCGGCCTTGCGCGTGGAGCCCCTTCCCTCGCCCGCGGGCTTCCCCTCGAGGAGGACGGTGCTGACGAAACCACCGGCACCGGCCTCCGTCCTGTATTCGGGCAGGGGCTTGCCCCTCGCCTGGCGGCGCTCCTGGAGGGCCGTCTTTGCGTCCCGCGACAAGACCTCCAGCCCGCTCTGGCGGATGGGGCCCTTCCAGAGGGCCGCCACGAGCTTGCCGCAGGCCTTCTGGCCGCCGTCGATGTAGAGGGCCCCGAAGAGGGCCTCGAGGGCGCTGGCCAGGATGCGCTCCTTGCCCGCCCCGCCGTCCCTCTCCTCGCCCGCGCCCAGGTAGATGCAGCGGTCCACGCCCAGGGCCTTGGCCGTCTCGGCCTGCACCCCCTCGCTGGCCCAGTAGGCCCTCAGCCGGCTCAGGACCCCCTCGTCCTCGGTGGGGAAGCAGTCGAAGAGGAGGTCGGCGATGTGGAAGTGGAGCACGGCGTCCCCGAGGAACTCGAGGCGCTCGTAGGACATGAGCCGCCCCCTGCCCTCCTCCACCGCGGCGGAGGGGTGCGTGAGGGCCTGGCGGAGGAGCGACTGGTCGCGGAAGAAATGGCCCAGGTTGGACTGGAGGGCGTCCACGCCCTGTGGGCTGCGGGGGGCACGTCCGGTCATGGGCAGAGCCGGGAGATCGTCACGTCACGATCTCCGAGGCCGCCTCGTTCACCGTGTCCACCGAGACGGGCCGCTCCTCCTTCCCGAAACCGAGGAGGAGCGCGTTGGTGCAGAGGTTGTTGATGACGCGGGGAACGCCCTTGGAGTGCCCGTGGATGGCCTCCATCGCGGGACGGGAGAAGACGGCGCCATTGACGGCCCCCGCCACTTTCAGGCGGAAGTTCACGTAGGCGGCCGTGTCCCGGGCATCGAGGGCCGAGAGGTGGAACCACATGCCCACGCGCTGGCGGAGCGCGGCGTAGGCGGGGTGGGCCAGCCGCTTGCGCAGCTCGGGCTGGCCGATGAGGATGATGGAGATGAGGTTCGTGGTGTCCAGCTGGAAGTTGGACAGGAGGCGGATCTCGTCGAAGGTGGGCTTCCCCGGGATGAGCTGGGCCTCGTCCACGACCAGGACCACGCCCCTTCCCTCCTGGTGGAGCTGGAGGAGCCGGTCCGAGAGGGCGTCCACGAGGTCCGCCCGGTAGTGGCCGGGGGAGATGTCCAGGCGGATGGCGAGCTCCCGCAGGAGTTGGGTCGGGGTGAGCCGCGGGTTGACCACGAGGACGAACTGGTCGCCGTCGTTCTGGTCCATGAGGGCCCGGGACAGGGTGGTCTTGCCCGACCCGATCTCTCCCGTGAGAACGGCGATCTCCCGCTCCTCCACGGCATACTGCAGCCGCGCCATGGCCTCCTCGTATTGAGGGGCAAGGTAGAGAAACCGGGGGTCCGGGGTCTTGCCGAAAGGGCGCTCTTTGAGTCCATAAAAAGTCTTGTACATTTTCAACCCGCCGAGACTTCGAGGGCAGTCCCGCCACTTGGAGGGAACCCGGGAGAGCGGGAGAGGGGGAGAACGGGAGTGAAGGAGGTTCGTGCAGGGTAGTCCATGGCCGGAATCTGGATTGGGCGGAAGATCAGCATGGGCCCCCGCCTTTCGACTCCCCGCTCCCCGCTCCCCGCGCCCGCATCACGCCCTCACCGCTTCGGAGGCGCCGAAGAGGCTCACCGTGTCGATGACGAGGATGACCTGGTTTTCTCCCACCTCGGTCGCCCCCGCCACCCCCTGGACCTTCCCGAACTTCTGTCCGATGGAGTGCACCACCGTCTCCTGCTCTCCCAGGAGGTCGTCCACGACGATCCCGGCGATCTTCTCCCCCCGGCGCGCGACAACCACGAAGACCCGGTCGTGCTCCCTAGGGGAGGAGCGGGTGAGTCCGAACCGTTTCTCGAGGCGCAGGAGGGGAAGGGTGACGCCCCGCAGGTTGAAGACCTCCCGCTGGTCC
>JAKAJA010000146.1 GCA_021814085.1 Acidobacteriota bacterium
GTTGCGCGCCTCGTTCTGGTTGAGGAGATAGGCGATCATCTTGGAGCTGTCGCCTCCGACCGAGATCTTGAGGATGGGCATGGGTCATCCGAGGAGGATCGTGAGGAGCTCCTCCATGAGGACCCGGAGGGCGGTCACCTCTTGGAGATCCACCCGCCCCATATTGGCTTGGTGGGCGAGTTGGTTCAGGTTGCCGGAGAGACTTCGGATCGCTCGGTAGACTTCGTCGGGAAATTTGGGGACGGCCCGCAGGCGGGCGCCCATGATCAATCGCCGGGTGAGGGTGGCGGGCCGCTGGTTGGCGAGGCGCGCGAGCTCCTTGAGATGCTCGTACTCCTCCCGCGTCAGGCGCACATGGACCCGGTAGGGCCGGAGGCGAACCGATGCTGGAGGATCGCGCGGGATATCCGGAGGAAGGGCTGGTTCCGTCATGCTGGGACTCCTTTCTGAACGGGGGGCCGGGGCGGAGCCCTGGCATCCGCCCGGAGAGGAGGGGGCAGCCCTCCGGCTCCGGGCGGCAACGGCGCACGTCAGGGCGCCCGTTGCGCTGCTTGCGTCTTCTCCCGTCGGTCCTTCTCCGCCCCTCGCCCTTCTTTGCGAATCATGCTGCCGAGATCGCTGGGGGCAATGAAACGCGCCCTCACGGCTGGGCCCCTTCGGTGCGCCGCTCCCGAAACTCGCGTTTCCTCGTGGCCACCTCTGCCCGCAGTTCCCTGCCCGCGTCGGGGTCCAGTTCGTCCTCGAGCAGTTTGTAGGCCAAGGCGCCGGGCCTCTGCACGGGAGTCTTCCGCGCCGCATGCTCATATTTAGACCGGGCAGATCTTGCCGCCTCCAAGGTCAGTCCCGCTTCAACAAGGCTCCAGATCTGTTTGTGGGTCAGGCCTTCTGGACAGTTCGGGCCTTTGAGCCAGTCGTCGAATTGTTCGATGAACCCAGTGATCATCTGCCTCTGTTGATCGGGCGACAGGCCTCGAGTCAGCGCCGCGGCGATCTCTCCGAGCGGACGCAAACGCCCTTCGCGGGACGCCGGGCGGACGGGAGGAGGCGAGGACAAATCCCTTGAATTTCCAGCCTCGTGTGTCCCATCGAATCGAGTGGATGGATCGTGGGGCTCTCTCTCCGTTGATGGATCGAGCTCTTTCGAAGATTCGAGTGGGTTTAGGGTATTAGGGGAAAGGAATAGGGATTCGGGAGTGCCGGACATGGGCGGACGCGTCCCGGTTTGTCCCGGACTGTCCTGGACACCTCCCGGCATGTCCGAGCTGGGTCCCGGCGCATCCTTGCGGCATCCCGGGTGGTCCTGGACGGGCCCGAACGTGTCCTGGCCGAGCCCAGGAATAGACTGGGGTTGCCCTGGGAGGCTCTCCGCGTGCCCTGGACCGGGCCGGACGAGTCCCTTTCTCTCCTGGCGCTTTCGGAATCGATCCTTTACGTACGAAGGGGCGTTCTCCAGGAGGTCGTGAATTTGATAGCCGCCTTGCGGCGCTGGTTCAATGAACCCAGCCCCTCCTGGGCCTCCAGCTTCGATCATGGCCTGCGTGAACTTGCTCGGCTCGCCTTGCCATTGGGCTCCCAACTCTACAGCCTCCTCGCTGTTTCATGTGGGTAAGTTGAATGTCAGCTGTCCTGCGATGAGGTAGGCGATGGTAAGGAGGTACTGGGGGGAGCGGTATCCGCGGGCTTTGGCCTTGGCGGCCTGGATGAGGCTGTTGATGGCCTCCAAGATCGCGTTGGTGAGGCCCGAGTGAAACCACCGCAGGATGCCGTCCGAATGAGCTTTGACGGTGCGGGCCGCCTTGATGATGGGCGGCAGCCTGCTGTGGGTGGCCCAAAAGTACCATCGGCCCAAGTAGGCCCGGGCGGTGTGAACGGGCTGGGTATAGAGATCTTGGAACGCCAGCTTGATCCGGTAGGCCCGGCCCGTTTTCAGGTGGGACTGGCCCAGCAAAACGGCGAGCCGCTCGTGCTGGTCCCGCTTGAGGTTCGTAGGGTTTCTCAGCCACAGGTACCGGCTGCTCTTCAGCTCGTGGTGGCTCTTCTGCTCTTCCCGGCGGACCTCCTCCAACGCGTCGTTGACCAGCTTCACGGCGTGGAACTTGTCGAAGGTGATCTGGGCGTTGGGAAGGTGCTCCCGGACCCCCTGGATCAGCGCATGGGACATGTCCAGAGAAACCTCCCGAATCTGAGCCGGATCTCCCCCGTGGGCCTTGAAATCCCGGGCGAAGGCCCCCACCGTGGCGGCGTCCTTCCCCGGCGTGCCAAAGAGCAGTTTCCTCCGGTCCATGTCCACGAAGAAGCTCACGTACCGGTGGCCTTTCTTCCGGGAGGTCTCGTCCATCCCCACCCGCCGCACCGTCGAGAAGTCCTCCCGGCCCCGGGCCTCGTTCACGTGGTAGTGCAGGATCCTCCAGATGCGCGTGTCGTGCTCGTGGACCAGTGTCGCCACGGCCTTCACCGGCATCTGCTTCGCCAGGGCCAACACCAGCGCCTCGAAGAACAGCGTGAACCCGCTCCCCGGCCGCGCCCAGGGCACCGCCGCCGTCTTGATCCCGCAGTCCGGGCACTGCACCCGCGGCACAAAGGCATGCAGGTAGGTCTCGTGTTCGAAGAAGTTCAGGTGCCGCCACGTCTTCTCTTCCGTGTCGTACGCCTTGCACCCCGCCCTCCCGCACACCGGGCACTCAAAGACACCCCCCCGCTCAAAATCGATGTGGAGATCCAGCCGCTTCAGGGACACATCGAAGACACACCGCTCCACCATCCACGGCGGCATGAGCGACAACGCCAGTTGGAACAGCTCCGTATCCTTCATCTTCAAACTCCTCACCGGCCCCGGGCCTTGCCGAGAAGTCTACCCCTCTCATCTCCATCCCAAAAGCAGGCCCGGTGGGAGGTGTGGAAAACCCGAAGGGCACAGCCCGCAGGGTTTTCCAAGCGACTGTGGAAAAGCCAACGGCTTTTCCACCAGCCGCGCCACCTTCCACCAGGCTCTACCCCTTTCCCTGACATCACCCACACTAAATAGCGAGGAGCCACTCTACATCTGTCGAGTCTCCGAGGAATGGATCGCCTGTCTCGTAGCAGGTTTGCCAAAGCCATTCAAGGTGGCCAAGTACATAGGGCGGGGGCAGGCCGAGTGTGGCTACGAGCCGCCGAAACTTTCTATGGCGAAGGAGTTCTGGCCGCGCCATGGCTGCTTATCATGGATGCCAGGCGCTCTATGAAGCCTGGCCGGGCAGTCTGCGCACGGTCTCGTCCGCCGTGCTCGTGTAGGTGTTCGCGTCCAGCCAGGAATCAATATGCCGGCGGAGATAGAGACAGCGCCCCTTGGGAGAAGAGCCAATTCGCACCCAGGGGGGACCTTCTCCCACGGTTCTCCATCGCCGAAGGGTTGCCGGCTTTCGCTTGAGCAGTTGGGCGGCCTCAAGCGTGGTGAGCACATCGTCCGCCAGGGGATTCCCAGGGGGTAGCGGAGAGGCCTCGGGTCTGTTCATCGGCCTCTCATCTGTCGAATGGGTAGCAGGCTTCCTGGAATGGATCATCATGCTTCTCCTTGCTGAAGGTTCGAACAAGGGTTAGAGGTGCGGTTCGGGCGGGAAATAGTTCGCCCCTTTCCCGCGGAGCTTGCGTACATCCAGGGCGAGCCGAACAGCCAGCCAGGTTTCCACGGCGAGCTCCGCACAAATGACCAGCAGACTAGCGAGCCATTCAAAGATGGCTGCGTCTTGGGGAAGCATGGCCGGGGTGACCACAACCATCACTTTTCCTGACAGGAGACCGGCACGAAGAAGGAAGGCAAATATCACGAACCCGCTTGCATCAACCGCAAGGCGGACCCCAGCCAGGAGCCGACTCCACCAGGGCCGAAGGAAACTGCTTAGAGCAATGGCCATGAGCGCGACCGAAAACGCTGCGATTGGCCAGAGGAAAGTTACCGAGATCTGCCTGGAAAGGTGGAGTTCCCACCCCGAGATGAAGGGGACTGGCAAGACCTTCAGGCAGAGCAGAAGGAGCAGAGTACCGATGATGAGAGCCATCGCTGAACTTGTCCGTGGAATCCGATCCTCATGTCTTATTGCGGGAAGTCGGCTCGGGTCCCAGTTTTCGCCCTGCATCCACTTGAGCTCGAAGTGCTCGCCCAGGGCAAAGAGAACGGTTGTTAGCGTTGTCGAGTAGAAGGTGATGTTCCAGACGGGCAGGAAGGCCACCGCTAGCCCACAGCCGGGAAACTTCGCGCGAAAGGCAGGTATGAAGAGCACAAGCGCAGCCTCGAAGAGCCACAAGGCCAAACAGGCGGTCAGAACGGTTTTCATAGTGCGCATGTACTGCCGATAGAGGAGCGGCCCGATTAGAAATCTTTTGGGGTATTGCTCCATCGCTAATAGCATCGGAGACTTTCTCTTGGCCAGAAAAGCCAGTTCTTCCTCCTCCGTCATTTGGCCTTGGAGTCGGCTTTCCTCTTCCTTGAAGTCGCACTTCAGACCATCCGTGAGAAAGTCCAAAGTGTCTCTATTGGCAGGGTCCGGAAGTGCGGATCGGACCGCTTGCAGGTAGCGTTCAACGAAGACTCCGGAAGCTCTCTTCATGAGATCCCCTCCATCACCGATTTGAGATATTGCCATTCCTCATCGATCTCCTCTCGGAATATCCGGAGGAACTCCCGTCCCTCCGGAGACAGTCGGTAGAAGCAGCGCCTGCGGTTTCCTGCCTCGCGCCATTCACCCTCAATAAAACCTTTGGCCTCAAAGCGGCGAAGGAGGGGGTACATGGTGCCGTCGTCTATTGCTACCCCGTGCCCGGCTAGGGCCTTTCGCAAAGTGTAGCCATAGTGTTCCTCTTGGAGCTCCGATAGCACCATCAGGGCCATCGTTCCCCGATGAAACTCCTGGCGCATATCTTCTATGAACTGCGGATTCACCCTTTCGCTCCTTTATGCTACATTGCATCACTACGCAGTCTCACTATATATAATCCTCGTCGGCGCCGAAGTCAAGAAGCCCTCCCTGCCTATAAGGGTGTAAGGAACAAAGAAAGCTGAATGTCTCCGTGGGTACTACATGGGTACTATACACGAAGGCCGCCTTTCGGCGGCCTCGTAAGTCCTTGATTTTCTGGAGCCGACGGCCAGATTTGAACTGGCGACCTGATGATTACGAATCAACTGCTCTACCAGCTGAGCTACGTCGGCCCAGTCCTTGTATTGTATGCATTTCGGCCCCGGACGTCAACTGTCCTGGGGGTCCCAAATTCCGCGATAGAAACGCGGGTGCCTCCGGCTACCGCTCGGGTTCACCGGGGAAAAGCGTTGTCTCCTGGACGGGGAGGGCC
>JAKAJA010000147.1 GCA_021814085.1 Acidobacteriota bacterium
TAGGTCGCGAGCTTGACCCCAGGCGGGGTATTGTTGTTGAGGTATCGCCCCGCACCCAAAGACCACCATCCGAAGGGATCTTCTCGCGCAGCCAGCTTTCGCATGTAGATGGTTTCGCTGTTTTGAAAGAGCACCGTGGGTTTGATGCCAAGGGATGCCAGTTGGGATGGCAGGTGACTCGAGGCGAGGTGGAGATCCCCGACCAGCACGAGGAGGGGCCGCCCTTTGTGGGACGCTCGCAGTTCGAGGAGGCGCGACGCCATGAAACGGTCCCGCTCCGCCAGGCTCCCATCCCTGTTGAGCCCATGCAGGGGGAGCTTGAACTTTCGGGCGTGATCGAAGATGGGCTTGTAGTGGGTGAAGTCGAAGCCCCAATGCTGGAAATAGTCGATGGATTCCAGGAAATCACCGTCGCTCAGCTTTCCAGCGAGATAGCGGGCCAAGGGTTTTTCGTGATCCACGCTGATCATCTCGAGAACGATGACCGGATTGATATGGAGTTCCTGGAGATCCTGGAGGAGGCGGAGAAAAGTGCGCTGGGCTTGGTCCAGGGTGTGATAATCGCCCACGAGGACCACGGGCGAGGCCAGACAGCCTTCGAGGAAATCATTCTTGTCGATGCACTTGGTATGGGCACGGCCCATCTCGGCCGAGTAAGGGTGGTAGTAGGCGACAACCTCGTCATCCTCAGGCCCCTCCACCTCCCGAATCCGCCTTTTCAGGGCGGCGTGGATTCGACGGGTGTAAGAGAGGGTCGAGGGTGGTCTTCGCACGCAGGTGCTCCCAGTGGAATTCTAGCAAAGGCTGGGCGAAAGCGGGAGAATGATGGATGAAAGGCAGGTCTATTGACACTCCGGACCCCTGATGTTACATTAATCTCTTAAATGTGGAGTAGATATGTCCACATTTACTTTGGACAAGGGGCGTACATGCAGTTAAGTAAGAGTTTCGACTACGCCATCCGGAGCCTGGTACACCTGGCCATGTTGCCCCCCGGCAAGGGGGCCGATCTCAGGGCCATTTCAATCTCCCAAAACGTACCCGTTTCGTATTTGGCCAAGGTCATGAGGCACCTCGTCCGCGGGGGGGTGGTCTCCTCGACACTCGGCCGCGACGGAGGGTACAGCCTCCGCAAGGCCCCCGACCAGGTGACCCTCCTGCAGGTCTACGAAATCATGGAGGGAGAGCTCCGTCTCGTGGAATGCATGCAGAGTGACGGCAGTTGCGCCTTCTTCAACGGATGCACCCAGGCCACGGTCTGGGTACGCCTCAGGGCGGCGGTGGAGGGCATATTCCGGGAAACGACCCTGGCCGACCTCCTTCCTAAAGGTGGAAACGGACCAGTTCAAACGGCCATTAACAAGGAGGGCGGTTATGCAAGAGCTGGCGCTTGACATTCGGGACCTCCGGGTCAGCATCAATGACGGCGATTCGTCCAAGGAGATCCTCAAGGGCATCAACCTGGAGGTGCCGAAGGGCCAGGTCCACGTCATCATGGGGCCCAACGGGAGCGGCAAGAGTACCCTGGCGCACACCCTCATGGGTCATCCCAAATATTCGGTGACGGGCGGGTCGGTCAGCCTCTACGGTGAGGATCTCCTTTCGCTCAAGGTCTATGAGCGGGCCCGGAAAGGGCTCTTCCTGGCCTATCAGTACCCCGTTGAGGTGCCTGGTGTCTCCCTCGCGCACTTCCTCTGGAATGCCAACCAGTCCATCGCCCAGTCCAAGCAGCCCACGGGCAAGAAGGATCCGAAAGCCGTCCTGGCCTTCCGCAAGCGCCTAAACGCGGCCCTTGAAAACCTCAAGATGGCCACCGACTTCTCCACCAGGCACCTGAACGTTGGGGCCTCGGGCGGCGAGAAGAAACGCATCGAGATCGCTCAGATGCAGGTGCTCGATCCCAGGATGGTCCTCATGGACGAGATCGACTCGGGCCTGGACATCGATTCCACAAAGGTGGTCGCCCAGGCCATCAACGCCATGAAGAAGCCCGATTTCACGGCCCTGATCATCACCCACTACCCGCGCATCCTCGAGTACCTCCAGCCCGACCGCGTCCACGTGATGGCGGCCGGGAAGGTCCTCTGCTCGCGCGGGATGGAGCTGGCCCGCGAACTCGAGCAGAAGGGCTACGACTGGATCCTCAGCGAGTACAACGCCAGCTAGGAGGTTCCCATGAACGAAGAAGCGCGCGGAGCGCTCGATATAGATCAGAGCAAGTACGACTTCAGGGACCCCGAGGTATCCGTCTACCGGTCCGCCAAGGGGCTGACCAGGGAGACGATTCTGGACATCTCGGCCCACAAGAAAGAGCCCGAGTGGATGCGCGACGCCCGCCTCCACGCTTATGAGGTTTTCCTCACAAAGCCCATGCCCAAGTGGGGCGGGGACCTGGAGGGGATGGACTTCGACGCCTACACCTACTACATCAAACCCACGGACAAGCGCGAGGACGCATGGGGCGACGTGCCCGAGGATATCCGCAAGACCTTCGACCGGCTGGGCGTCCCCGAGGCGGAGAGGAAATTCCTCGCCGGCGTGGGCGCGCAGTACGAGTCCGAGATGGTGTATCACTCCATCCAGGAGGACCTGGCCAAGAAGGGCGTCATCTTCCTCGACACGGAATCGGGCCTCAGGGAGCACCCCGACCTCTTCAGGAAGTACTTCGCGAGCCTCGTGCCCCCGGAGGACAACAAGTTCGCGGCCCTCAACACGGCCTGCTGGTCCGGCGGGAGCTTCATCTACGTGCCCAAGGGCGTGAAGCTGGACGTCCCGCTCCAGGCCTATTTCCGCATCAACTCCGAGAACATGGGGCAGTTCGAGAGGACCATCATCATCGCCGACGAAGGGGCGGAGCTCCACTACATCGAAGGGTGTACGGCCCCCCAGTACTCGACTCGCTCCCTCCACACGGGCGTCATCGAGATCTTAGTTCACAAGGGCGCCAAGGTCCGCTACACGACCATCCAGAACTGGTCCCACAACATCTACAACCTCGTGACCCAGCGCGCCATCGCCTACGAGAACGCCACCATGGAATGGGTGGACGGGAACATGGGATCCAAGCTCACCATGAAATACCCCTCCATCTACCTGGCCGGCGAGGGCGCGAGGGGGAACGTCCTCTCCATCGCCTTCGCCACGAGCGGCCAGCACCAGGACGCGGGGACCAAGATCATCCACAAGGCCCCCAACACGACCTCCACGATCCTGAGCAAATCCATCAGCCGCGGGACGGGGCGAACCTCCTACCGGGGTCTGCTCAAGGTGGCGAAGGGCGCCACGGGGGTCAAGGCGAGCGTCAAGTGCGACGCACTCATGCTGAGCCCCGAGAGCCGCTCCGACACCTACCCGACCATGGAGATCGGCGAGGACGCCGTATCCATCGCCCACGAGGCCACCGTGGGCAAAATCAGCGACGACCAGATCTTCTACCTCATGTCCCGAGGCCTCTCGGAACAGGACGCCACGGCCATGATCGTCCAGGGGTTCATCGAGCCCTTCGCCAAGCAGATGCCCATGGAATACGCCATCGAACTCAACCGGCTGATCCAGCTCGAGATGGAAGGAGCCGTGGGATGACCCTCACACTCGCAAAGGCAGACCTGTCGGCACGGGACGGAGCTGACGCCCTCACCGTCGAGTCCCTGAGGGGAGACCTGCCCGGTCACCCCGAGCCGGAGTGGCTCGCCACCGCCCGGCGGGCCCGGCTGGTTGAGTTTCTGGAAAGCGACCGCTCCTTTGGACGGTATTCACGCCTGAAGTTGGACTGGGCTTCCCTGCCTCCCGAAGCGGCCAGATTTGAAGTCCTCGAAAACGCGCACCCCGGTGCCGAGGGACTCAGTGCCCGTTTCGCCCCCTTGAGCGAAGCCATAGCCGCTCCCACGGGCGAGGAGTGGCGGAAACTCGTACGCCCGCAGTGCCCCTGGGACAAGCTCGTCCTCGCCGGTTGGCGCGAGGGGATGACCGTGACGTGGCCTTCTGGGTCAAAAGGCGATTCCGTCCCGGAATTGGTGATGCCCAGTCCCGGCGGGCTCGTGCTCGATCCCATCCTGCTGGACGTGGCCGCCCAACAGGAAGCGGGCCTGGCCCTGCGCTGGACCGGCGGCCATTTGCCCGCCTTTCATGCCACATCCATCTATGGGCGGGTGGCGGACGGTTCCACGCTTCGCCTCTTCCTCCTCCACGAAGGGGAAGGGATACATCACCACCTCTCGGGCCACATCGAGCTGGGACGGGATGCGTCGGTGGAGATTTTCTGCGCCTGGATGGGCGGGCCGTGGAGCGTGGTCCGGCTGAGCGGGGATCTGGACAACCAGGGCGCACAGTGGCGCGAGAGCCACGTCATCCTGACTTCGGGCAAGGAGCATCTGGACCTGGACAGCCAGATCCGGCAGAGATCGCACCACACCCACTGCGACGTGCAGGTGAAAACCGTGGCCACGGGAAATTCGAGGGCCGTCTTCACGGGCAACATCCTCATGGACCTGGAGGCGAAACAAAGCGAGGCCTACCTCTCGGACCACGTCCTTTTGCTCTCGCGGGGCGCAAGGGCCGATTCCATCCCCGGCCTGGAGATCAAAGCCGCGGACGTGAAGGCCTCCCACGCGGCCACCGTCGGGCAGGTCGATGAAGAACAGATGTTCTACCTGCAGAGCCGCGGCCTGAGCGAGGAGGCAGCCAAACGCCTCATCGTCGTCGGCTTCCTCGAGAGCCTCATGGATCGCGCCCCCTTCTCGTTCGTGCCGGAGGCCTTGGACGCCATTCTCGAGGGGAGGATCGCCTCATGAGCCCGGTTCCCAACCCCAACGACCTCATGGACGTAGACCCCCTGATGATGGATGTCCTCCTAGACCACTACAAGCACCCCCACAACTTCGGGGCGCTCCCGGGGGCTGATATCATTCACGCCGAGGGGAATCCCTCGTGTGGTGACCAGCTCGAGATCGCCCTCAAGACGAAAGACGGGACCATCGAGGATATCCGCTTCCAGGGGAAAGGGTGCATCATCAGCCAGGCGGCCGCATCTATCCTCACCGACATGGTGAAGGGCGAGAAGCTGGACATGGTGCGCGACCTGACGAGGGACGAGATGCTGGAGAACCTGGGGATCCCCATTGGCCCCATGCGTCTCAAGTGCGCGCTTCTCGCCCTCAAGGTGCTGAAGTCGGGGGTCTATGGCCAGGCCTCGTGGCCCGGCGAGGACGACGACTAGATCTGGTGAGTAGAAACAGCAGGAGCGGAATGGCATGGGCAATTGGGTG
>JAKAJA010000148.1 GCA_021814085.1 Acidobacteriota bacterium
GAGCCTGGACCCGTCCGACGACTGCACCTTCTGGTACACCCAGGAGTACTACCCGACCACCAGCCCGGCCGGCTGGCAGACCCGCGTCGGGTCCTTCAAGTTCCCTGGCTGTGGTGGTGGCCCCAGCACGTTGCAGGTGTCCGCCCAGGCCATCCCGCCGTCCGGCGTGGCTCCCCTGAGCGTGACACTGACCGCCTCCGCCTCGGGCGGACAGCCCCCTTACGCCTACGCCTGGGACCTGGGCGACGGCTCCACGGCGAGCGGGCCCTCGGTCACCCACACGTACGGCAGCGTCGGCACCTTCGGCGCCAAGGTCACGGTCACGGACGGGGCGTCCAAGACCGCCGCCACGACGGTCTACGTGACGGCTACCGTGCAGCCCCCCGTCATCACTTACGTCCAGAAGATGTCCAACCCCCTCCGGCTCAAGATCACGGGCAGCAACTTCCACGCCGGCTGCACCCTCGCTATCAATGGGACTTCCGTAGCCGTCACCTACAAGGGCAGCACGTCCCTCGTGGCGAAGGGCGCCCTTCTCAAGACGCTGTGTCCCAAGGGCGTGACGGTCCAGTTGGTCGTAACGAACACGGACGACGGCGGCGTGTCGGCGGCATTCCCCTTCACGCGATAGAGATCCTGCCACCAGTTCAGGGGGGTGGGTCTCCGGCCCGCCCCTCTTTTTTCTACTTTGCCAGACCGGCGGCAGCCGGGTGAAAAAGGAGCTCGGGGGCACTACATTCTAGAAACACAGACTCGGAGGTGAAGCATGTCCGAACGACGCGGAACCTTGATGATCGTTTCCTTTCTTGCCGTGGCCCTGACGGCGCTGGCCATCTCGGCCCAGACGGCCGCCCCGCTGGGTCCGGGGCATCCCGCCTATGGCCCCAAGACGGGGTGCGCCGTCAAGTTCGACGTGTCCCCGCCCCTCCGGGATATCCCACCCGTCCCCTACCCGGAAAAGGAAGAGGCAATCCGCGAGGTTCCCAACCGCGAGCCGGCCTTCCTCTCCTACGGCAAGGAGCACCTGGGCGTTGATCCCGTCGTCCAGAGCTGGCGGGGCGAGGGTTCCATGCCCGCCCCCGTAGTGAACTTCGAAGGGATAAGGAACTTCAACGGCGTCCTCCCGCCCGACACCCAGGGCGACGTGGGTCCCAACCACTACGTCCAGTGGGTCAACCTCTCCATGGCGGTCTACGACAAGCAGGGGAACCTGAAGTGGGGGCCCTACAACGGCAACACGGTTTGGAGCGGCTTCGGCGGCCCCTGCGACAACTGCAACGACGGCGACCCCATCGTCCTCTACGACCGTCTGGCCGACCGCTGGCTCATCAGCCAGTTTGCGCTGCCCAACTATCCCAGCGGGCCGTTCTACGAGTACATCGCCATCTCCCAGACGGGCGACCCCACGGGTGCATGGTACCGTTACGGCTTCGAGGTCAGCACGGACAAAATGAACGACTACCCGCACCTGGGGGTCTGGCCCGACGGCTACTACATGACCGTGAACGAGTTCTATCCGTCCAGCTATGCCGGTGTGGGGGCCTACGTCTTCGACCGCGCCAAGATGCTCCGGGGAGACCCCACCGCCGGGTTCCAATTTTTCGACCTGGGGGACGTGGACATGAGCTGGTACGGCATGCAGCCTTCCCATATGGAAGGCAGCACCGCCCCCCCCGCGGGCGAACCCAACACCTTTATCGAGTTCTGGGATTCGGCCTGGGGGGGCTACCCGACGGACCGCCTGCTCGTCTGGAAATTCCACGTGGATTGGACCACCCCGTCGGCCTCCACCTTCGGGATCAACGGCAATCCCAACCTGATGCTCGACACGTCCACCTTCGACTCCAGCATGTGCAATGGCAGCCGGCAGTGCATCCCTCAGCCCGGCACAGCCGCGAAAATCGACGCCATTTCGAGCAAGCTCATGTACCGCGTCCAGTACCGGAACTTCCCTTCCTATAAGACCCTCGTCCTGAACCACACTGTGGACGTGGACGGCACCAATCACGCTGGGGTCAGGTGGTACGAGCTTCGGGATTCGGGTTCGGGCTGGTCCGTCTACCAGCAGGGCACCTACGCCCCCGACGGGGACAACCGCTGGATGGGCAGCGCGGCCATGGATAAGGCGGGAGACATCGCCCTGGGCTACAGCATCAGCAGTTCGTCGACCTACCCCGGCATCCGCTACGCGGGCAGGACCCCCGCCGATCCCCTGGGGACCCTCGGACAGGCGGAGCAGACCCTCATGGCCGGGAGCGGCTCCCAGACGCACTCAGCGGCCCGGTGGGGTGATTACAGCGCCATGAGCATCGACCCGGCCGACGACTGCACCTTCTGGTACACACAGGAGTATTACCAGACCACGAGTTCCGCCGGCTGGCAGACGCGCGTGGGCGCTTTCAAATTCCCGGGATGCGCCTTCAGCTCCGCGGTGACCGCCAACCCCACCACCGGCCCGTACCCCCTGGCCGTCAATTTCTCGGCCAGCGTCACCGGAGGGGTCTCGCCCTACACCTACGCCTGGACCTTCGGTGACGGTGCCTCTGGGACGGGGGCGACCACTTCCCATACTTACGCCCACGCGGGGACCTTCAGCGCCACCGTCGTGGCCAGCGACAACTCAGGCCTCAGTTCCACCTCCGCCGTGAGCATCACCGTGACCGTAGCTCCGCCCGTCATTACCTCGGTCCAGAAGCTCACCAACCCCTTCCGCCTCAAGGTCACGGGGAGCAACTTCCACAGCGGATGCACCATGACCATCAACGGCACATCCGTGCCCGTCACCTACAAGGGCAGCAGCTCCCTCATCGTCAAAGGATCCACGGTCAAGGCCCTGGTGCCCAAGGGTGTGGCCGTCTCCATCGTGGTCACCAACCCCGACGACGGCGGGGTCTCGGCGACCTACACCTACACGCGGTAGCGCGCGATTTCACCGAAACGCCGACGGGGCGGGCCCCAAAGCCCGCCCCGTTTTTCTTGGCGAGCCCAGATGGGGTCACATCTTGCAATATAGCATCTGTGGCAATAAGATAAACGCGGTCAATTCATGGAGGCGATAAGGCGATGGCTCGGTCGATGAGGATCGAATACGCGGGGGCGGTCTACCACGTCACGTCGCGGGGCAACGCGCGGCAGAAGATCTACTCTGATGACGCGGACCGTGACCTTTTTCTCGCGAAGCTCTCGGAGGCCAAGGAGCGCTACGGGTTCGTCGTCCATGCCTACTGTCTGATGGGCAATCACTACCACCTTCTCGTCGAGACCCCCAAGCCCAACCTGTCCCTGGGGATGCAGCGCATCAACGGGGAGTACACGCAGGCATATAACCGGCGCCACAGGAGAGTGGGCCACCTCTTTCAGGGGCGGTTCAAGGCCATCGTGGTGGAAAAAGGCAGCTACCTGCTGGAGCTGTGCCGGTATGTGGTGCTGAACCCGGTTCGCGCCAGGATGGTGAAGCGGCCGCAGGACTGGCCATGGAGCAGCTACCGGGCGACAGCGGGCATGGATAAGTGCCCGGCGTTTCTGACGGCGGGTTGGGTTCTAGCTCAATTCGGGACGGACGAGAACGAGGCCCGCTCACGGTACCGCCGCTTCGTGGCCGATGGACTGACGCGAAAGCAGAGCCCCATGGGTGAGCTGGAAGGGCAGGTCGTGCTGGGAGGCCCCGGGTTTGCCGAAAGGCACTGGGACCGAATCCACTTGAAGCGGGATGCGAAAGAGCACCCTCGCATTCAGCGGCAGATCGCCCGGCCATCCCTTGGGGACCTGTTTGAGGGGTGTTCGAGGAAAGAGAGAGCGGCCCTGGCGTTGAGGGCGAAGGATGCCCATGTGACGCACGGGTACACGCTCAAGGCAATCGCCGATCACCTCGGGATACATTACGCCACCGCAGGCCGGCTCGTTCGCGCCGCCATGGGCAAGGGGAATGAGGAGCAGCAGGGGTGCTAAAATGCAAGATGTGACCCCATACTTTTTCTATCTCCTCCTCCCCCGCCCCTGTCCGTAGCCTCCCCCCTCGCGCTTGCCGCGGGAGGGTGGTGGTACGCGGGATGAGGAGGACGCCGAGGACTTCTCTTCCTCGGCCACGGCGAGGGGCGCGTGGAGGGTCCGCTGGTAGTACTCGTCCAGGAGCATGGCCACGACGGCAAGCTCGTCCTCAGTCTGGCCCAGGGTCGCGGCGAGGGGGACGAAGCGCCGCATGCGTTCGTTCTGGACGTTGTCCAGGGAGCGGAGCTTGGCTTCCAGGATGGCCGTGAGGCGCTCGGAGACCACCGTCGAAACCTCCTCGTCGGTGGGGAGGGTCCGCTCCTCGAACTCGATGTGGTAGGCCTTGGCGGTGCGCCGCAGCTCGATCTCCTCGAAGCCGGACACGAGGGAGATGGCCGTGCCGCTGGCCCCCGCGCGCCCCGTGCGGCCCGCGCGGTGGATGTAGGCTTCCTGGTCCTCCGGGGGCTCGTAGAGGAACACGTGGGAGAGCTCGGGGATGTCGATGCCCCGGGCCGCCACGTCCGTGGCCACCAGAAATCTTAGCGTGCCTTTCTTGGCGCGGGCCATGACCTTCTCGCGCGCCGTCTGGGTGAGGTCGGCGCTGAGCTCGTCGGCGTCGTAGCCGAAGCGCTTGAGGACCTCCGACACGAAGTGGGTGTTCACCTTGGTGTTGCAGAAGATGATGGCGGAGAGGGGGTTCTCCACCTCGATGATCTTCACGAGGGCCCGCTCTTTTCGCACCGCGGGGATGGCGTAGAAGGCGTGCTGGACCTCGGCCACGTGCACCGAGTCCTGGCTCAGGCTCAGCATCTCGGGTTTGCGGAGGAACTCCCCGGCCAGCCGCAGGACGAAGCTCGGGAAGGTGGCGGAGAACATGTAGCCGTTGATGGCCCGCTCCGGAAGGTACCGCTTGACGCGGCGCATGTCCGGATAGAAACCCATGGAGAGCATGCGGTCCGCCTCGTCGAAGACGATGATCTTGAGGTGCTGGAGGCTGAGGGTCCCCTTGAGGAGGTGGTCGAGGACGCGGCCGGGCGTGCCCACCACGAGGTGCGCCCCCTTCTTGAGGGCGTCGAGCTGCGGGCCGTAGGCCGCGCCGCCGTACAGGAGGGCCGTGCGCAGGCCCCCTTCGCCTGAGATGGTCTCCGCCTCCCGGGCCACCTGCTGGGCGAGTTCGCGCGTGGGGACCAGGACGAGGGCCTGGCAGGCGTCCTTGGAGAGGTCCGTGCGGTGCAGGATGGGGAGGATGAAGGCCCCCGTTTTG
>JAKAJA010000149.1 GCA_021814085.1 Acidobacteriota bacterium
CGATCTGCCCCTCGCTCCCACGCCATGGAAAACCAGATAAATGGCCTGCCCACCGGAGGCAACGTGGGCCTGGGCCTCCCCTCCATCCTGGCCGTCATCGACTCCCGCCAGGAGTTCTCCAACTTCCGCCGGGCCGTCGAGGCGGCCGGGCTAACACCCACCCTCAATTCGAAGGGTCCCTTCACGGTCTTCGTCCCCACTGACGAGGCCTTCAATCGCCTCCCCTCGGCCACGGAAGAGGAGATCCTGAAGGACCCCCAGGCCTCCAAGGCGGTGGTCATGAACCAGATGACCGACGGCTACCTCATGTACGGCACCCCCGGTTCCGAGGATCTGGCCCGGGTCGGGTTCATTCTCACCAACGACGGCAACCGTATTCCCATCATCGTCACCCGCAACGAAGTCAAGGTGGGGCAAGCGCGCCTCGTGAAGGCCAACATCAGGGCCTCCAATGGGATCATTCACGTGGTGGACGAGGTGATCCTCCCGCCATCCAGAAGCAATTGAGACGTGTTTTCATGTGGTCGCCCGAGGCCCTAACCCCGGCGATCGGTGCGTTGCCAGTGGGCCCGGAAGGAAACCGCCCTTCCGGGCTTTTTCCTGCCTCGGCGAGGCGATCCCGCGCCTGATCCGTCGCCACGGGAAAAACAGCGAGCGCTGGAATGGACCCACCATCCGTGCTATTTTCGGGCGGGAGTCTCCTCTCCTCCAACCCGCTCGACAGCGAAGGGAGGGCTCGGTGAACCAAGTTCCGATCAATCTCAGCCCAGAGCCCATCCGGCTGTTCAAGTCCGACTTTCTGGAGTACTTCACCCACATCACTCCCGTGGTCATCACGGTCCTCTGGCTGCCCGTGGTGGGGGTTTTTCTCTGGAGGTCCTTCGCGGCTTGGGGGAACGCGGTAAGCTTCGGAGGCATCACAGGCGGCGTGGTCCTCGGCCTGTTTCTCTGGACACTCATCGAATACACCATGCACCGGTTCGTCTTCCACTTCGTGCCCAAGGGCCCCCGGATGGAGCGCCTTTTCTTCCTGTTCCACGGCGTGCACCATGCCCAGCCACAGTGCAAGACGCGCCTGGTCATGCCGCCCACCGTCAGCCTTCCCCTGGCGCTGGCCATTTACGGCATGGTCTACGCCGCGTTCGCTCTCGGGTTGGGCCTCCCTCACTGGGTCGATCCCGTCATGGCGGGAATCCTCTCCGGGTACTTGGTGTACGACCTGACTCACTACTCCATCCACCACCTGGGCATGCGGCACGGCATCTTCCGGTACCTCAAGCGATACCACCTGATGCACCACTACACCACCCCCGAGCAGCGCTATGGCGTCAGCTCGCCGCTGTGGGATATGGTCTTCCGCACCTACCCTAAGGAGTAAATCGTGGTGCTTCGGCCATGAATGCGCGCGGCCTCATCTTCGATGTCCAGCGGTTTTCCGTCCACGACGGTCCGGGCCTCCGCACCACGGTCTTCTTCAAGGGGTGCCCCCTCCGCTGCGCGTGGTGTCACAACCCCGAAAGCCAGGTGGCGACCCCGGAGGTGATGTGGTCCGAGGGCCGGTGCATCCGCTGCGGCGCCTGCCGTGAAGCATGTCCCACGGGCGCCATCGCAGGTGAGGGGATTCCCTGCGCCGCGTGCGGGAGCTGCGCCGAGGCGTGTCCCACGGGGGCGAGGGAGATGGTTGGCCGGGAGATGACCGTTGCGGAAGTCGTAGGTGAGGTTCAGCGGGACCGCGTCTTCTACGAGGAGTCCCGGGGGGGGGTGACCTTTTCCGGCGGCGAGCCCCTCGCCCAGCCCGACTTCCTCCTCGCATGCCTCGATGCCTGCCGGAGGGAAGGCCTCCACACGGCCCTCGACACTTGTGGCTATGCGCCCGCAGAAGTGCTGCTCTCCGCGGCCCGCCTCTCGGACCTGATCCTCTTCGACGTGAAGGTCATGGACAGCGCCCTTCACGAACGGTTCACGGGCGGGCCCAACGAGATGATCATGGAGAACCTCCGGGCCCTCTCGGAGGTCCATCCCAACCTCTGGCTGCGCATCCCCGTGGTGGCTGGAGTGAACGACGACGTGGCGAACATGGCCGCCGTGGCGGCCCTCGCCGCGGCCCTCCCCGCAGTGCGCCGCGTGAACCTCCTTCCCTACCACGACCTGGGTTCGGAAAAGGCCCTGCGCCTGGGCCGGCCGCGAAGCGCCTTTGCGCCGCATGCCCTTTCGGGAGACACGCTGGCCCGTCTCGCCGACCCTTTCGAGCGGGCGGGCCTCGCCGTCCAAATCGGAGGATGACCTCGTGAACGAGCGCACGGCACGCCTCCGCCAGGAGAGCCTGGACGCACAGCCCGCCCTATCTGAAGAAAGAGCCCTCCTCGTCACGAAGTTTTACAAGGCTCACGAGGGGAAACACTCGGTGCCCGTCATGCGGGCCTCGTGCTTCAGGTACCTGTGCGAGCACAAGCCCATCTGGCTAGGCGAGGGAGAGCTCATCGTGGGGGAGCGCGGCCCGGCCCCCAAAAGGGTGCCCACCTACCCCGAGCTCACGTGTCACACCCTGGAGGACCTCCGCATCCTCAACTCCCGGGAGAAGACGCGCTACCTCGTGGACCCCGCCTGCATGGACGCCTACGAGAAGGTGGTCATCCCTTACTGGAAGGGGCGCTCCATGCGGGACCGCCTCTTCGCGGAGCTTCCCGGGGCGTGGCACGAGGCCTACGGGGCGGGCATCTTCACCGAGTTCATGGAACAGCGCGCGCCGGGGCACACGGTCCTGGACGGGAAGATTTACTCTCGGGGGCTCTTGGACTTCAAGGCGGACATCGCCGCCTCCTTAGCCGCCCTCGATTTCGTCCGCGACCCCGAGGCCTACGACAGGCGCGAGGAGCTCCGGGCCATGCACATCGCCTGCGACGCGGTCATCCTCTTCGCCAAGCGCCACGCGGACCTGGCGGAATCCATGGCCGGACGCGAAGGCGTCGCGAAACGCCGAGGCGAACTGCTCAAGATCGCCGAGGTGTGCCGCCACGTCCCCGCCCATGCCCCGCGGGATTTCCACGAGGCCCTCCAGTCCTACTGGTTCTGCCACCTCGCGGTCATCACCGAGCTCAACGGCTGGGACGCCTTCAGCCCGGGCCACCTCGACCACCACCTCCTCCCCTTCTACCGGCGCGGCCTGGAAGGGGGAAGCCTCACGGAGGAGGGTGCCCGGGAACTCCTCGAGGCCTTCTTCGTGAAGTTCAACAACCACACGGCCCCCCCCAAGGTGGGGGTGACGGCGGCCGAAAGCGGCACCTATACGGACTTCGCCAACATCAACCTGGGTGGCCTCCTCCGCGACGGGTCCGACGGCTCCAACGAGGTCTCGCGCCTCCTGCTGGAGGTCGTGGACGAGATGCACCTCCTCCAGCCGAGCAGCAACGTCCAGATCTCCCGCAAGACCCCCGACGCCTTCCTCAAGCACGCCCTGCGGGTCGTCCGGAAGGGCTACGGGTTCCCTTCCATCTTCAACGCCGATGCCGTGGTGGAGGAACAGCTCCGCCAGGGCAAATCCATCGAGGACGCCCGGGAAGGCGGGTGCAGCGGGTGCGTGGAGGTGGGGGCCTTCGGCAAGGAGGCCTACATCCTCACGGGCTACTTCAACCTCCCCAAGATCCTGGAGCTGGCCCTCCACGACGGTGCGGATCCCCTCACGGGGCGCCAGCTGGGACCCCACACCGGAAAACCCGATGCCTTCGCTTCTTTCGAAGCCCTCTTCGCCGCCTTCTCCGCCCAGCTCGCCCACTTCGTCGAGATCAAGATCGCCGGGAACATGCTCGTGGAACGAATGTATGCCGCCCTCATGCCCGCTCCGTTCCTCTCGGTCCTCACGGACGACTGCATCGGGAAAGGCCGGGACTACAACGTCGGGGGCGCGCGCTACAACAACACCTTCATCCAGTTCGTGGGCATCGGGACTATCACCGACTGCCTCTCGGCCCTGAAGCGATCCGTGTGGGAGGACGGCCTCCTGCCCCTCCCCGAGTTCGTGGCAGCCCTGGATGGGAACTTCGAGGGGAGCGAGCCCCTGCGCCAGCGCCTCGTGAACAAGACCCCCAAGTACGGCAACGACGACGATTTTGCGGACGGCCTCATGGTGCGGGTGTTCGAGGAGATCTTTTCCCGCGTGGACGGGCGCCCCAACGGCAAGGGGGGTCACTTCCGGGTGGAGATGCTTCCCACCACGTGCCACGTGTACTTCGGCTCCAAGACGGGCGCCACGCCGGACGGCCGGAGGGCCGGGTTGCCTCTCTCCGAGGGCATCTCCCCCGTGCAGGGGGCCGACCGGCGCGGGCCCACGGCGGTCCTCCGTTCGGCGGGGAAGATGGACCACGTGAAGACCGGGGGGACTCTCCTGAACATGAAGTTCACCCCCCAGGTCCTGGCCGGAGAGGAGGGCATCGAAGCCCTCTCCCGCCTCGTGAGGGGCTACTTCAAGATGGACGGGCACCACGTCCAGTTCAACGTCGTGAGCGCCGCGGCGCTCAGGGAAGCGCAGGCCCACCCCGAGCGGCACCGGGATCTCATCGTTCGTGTGGCGGGCTACAGCGACTACTTCTGCGACCTCTCGGCGGCCCTCCAGGAAGAGATCATCACCCGGACCGAGCAGGGGGCCCCAGGCTGAACAGGGTAATCGTTTCCTGAAATGCCATTGTGGCGATACAGGGGATTGAGGGAGGGACACCATGAGGTTGGAAGAAGGCGGGCGGCACAGCTGGATCATACCCTTGGGGGCCCTGCTCGCGTCGGCCCTTCTCCTCCTGTCCGCCTCCGTACTGGCGGCAGGTGCCCCCCCCACGGAGTACGATGCCCTGAAATCACAGTACGAAAAGGCCGCCAAGGCGGGCGACTACGCCAGGGCCCTCGCCCTGGCGGAAAAGATGAACGAGCTCGCCGAGCCCCAGCACGTGGATGCCCTCTACGACGTCGCCCGGACCCACGCCCTCCTAGGGCACAAGGAACAGGTCTACGAGTGGTTCCAACGAGCCCTCGACGCGGGGTTCTGGGATCCGGACCAGGTGAAAGCGGACAAGGCCTTCGCCGCCCTCCGGCAGGAGGACCGGTTCAAATCCATGATGAAGGGGGCCTGGACCAAGGGCTACATCGCCATGCTGGAGCGGCCCGAGCGCGAGTCCTTCCAGAAGCGGGACAAGGTCATGGACACCCTCGCCTTCCGCCCGGGAGAGCGAGTGGCCGACGTGGGGGCCGGCTCCGGGTACTTC
>JAKAJA010000150.1 GCA_021814085.1 Acidobacteriota bacterium
GGCCTCGGGCGGGCTCAACCGGCGGGGCGAGACGGAGTGCCGCGTGCTGGACTACACAAAGGATCCGCCGCAGGAAGTGGCCCTGGCCCTCGATCCCGCCAAAACCGTCCGGGAGAACGCCGAATCCCTCTTCCGGAAGGTCCAGAAGGGTCGCGCCCGACGGGCAGCAATAGATAAGTTCCGGCTCGCCATCGAGGAGGAGCTCTCCATCCTCCCCCGTCAGCGCGCGGATCTCGATGCCTGCGCCGACCTCCGCCTCCTCTTCCCCGAGAGCGCGCGGGCGGCGAGGTCCCAAGCGCCCCAGCGCCGGCGCACCCTGCCCCCGGGCGTGGCGGCCGTTGCTCTGCCCAAGGATTTCGTGGGCTATGCGGGGAAGAACGCCGAGGGTAACGATGCCGTGAGCTTCCGCCTGGGACGAGGCGGCGATTTCTGGTTCCACGCGGAGGACTACGCGGGGTGCCACGTGGTCGTCCGCTGCCCGTCCAAGTTGGAGGATCTGCCCTTCGACGTGGAGCAGGCCGCGGCCCTGTATGCCGCCGAGCACAGCGGTGCACCGCCCGGGAATCGCGTGGGGGTGGTGGTGAGCCGGTGCAAGTTTCTGCGCCGGGTCCCGGGGGCTCCCGGGAGGGTCATGATGTCCACCCACCGCAGGGTTTTCGTTGACCTGCCGGGGGCTCGGTGATATGTTTGACCCAACGGGATGGGGAGGTGTCGATGCGCATGCGCGTTAAAGCCGTTGCATTCGGGCTGGTTCTGTCGCTGGCCGTCACCGCGCGGGCCTATGCGGCGGGCGTGTTCATCGTGTCCTACAAGGGCGTAGAAGCCTTCGAGAGCGCCAAGGCGGGCTTCATCCAGATGGCCTATGGCGTCCAACTTCCCGGGTTCAATCCAAAGGCCGTCGAGCTCGATGGCACGGCGGCCGACGACACGGCCCTCTCGGCTCTCGCGGGACAGGCCCCCTCCCTCGTCTTCGCCATCGGGGCTACGGCGGCCAAGAAGGTCCGCAAGGCCATGCCCGATGTATGGATCGTGTATGGGATGATCTATTACCCCGAGGCGGAGGGGCTGGCCCAAGACCCCAAGATGGTGGGGGTGGCTTCCCTGGGGCCCGCCAAGGGGCTGGCCACCGCCATCAAGGCCCTCACGCGCGCCAAGTCCATGGTGATCCTCCATGCCTCGGCCGAGTCCCAGGCCGTGCCCGCCATCATGGACCGCCTGAAGGCGGAGGGGTTCGACGTGCAGTCCAAGGTCGTGGCGAGTCCCTCCGATCTACAGGGCGCCTTCGACAGCGTCAAGGAGCAGGCCAAGATCCTTCTCCTCCTGCCCGATTCGCTGACGGCCAACCAGGACGCCATGCGGTTCATCGTCTCGCAGTGTGTCGCCGCGGGCATCCTTCCCGTGGGCCTGGCCGAGCCGCTCGTTTCCAGCGGGGCACTCCTGGCCGCCTTCTATCCCCCCGAGTCCGTGGGGAATCAGGCCGCCCGGGTGGCCTCCGAGGTACTGAAGTCGGGCAGCCCGCCCTCCGAGAAGATTCTCACGCCCCCCGATATCAACACGGCGGTGAACAAGAGCACCGCCCAGGCCTTGAAGATCCAGATTCCCAAGACCATGCGCGTGGAGGTCACCTATGAGTAATGGCCTGGCGGGGCGCTTCATGGCCCCGCTGAGGGGGAGCATTCGGGCGCAGATCCTCGTGATCCTGCTGAGCATGCTCTTCCTGGGCTCACTCGTGCAGGGCGTGGTCTTTTACTTCCAGGCCCGTTCCGTATCCATCGGCCAGATGCGCGACTCCTATCGGGGACTCGCCCTGCAGGTTTCCGCCCTGAGCGCCTACAACATGCAGTTCAACAAATCGGGGCTGAAGGAAACCATTCAGGACATGGCGGGAACCGATTCCAACCTCCTGTGGGTGGAGTTCGCCGACGCCTCGAACAAGGTCCTCCAGGCGGGCGGGGCCCTCAAAGAGCGGCCCTTCGCCCAGCCCGAGAAGGTCGTCACCGGCGTCCTCGTGAGCCAGATCAGCACCCCCGCGGGGGCGGGCCTTCTCATCCGCGCTCCCATCCAGGCCGCCGTGGCCGCGACGGGGGGCGGGCTGGGCGAGATGGGGCTCGAAACCCAGGCCCAGGCGCCGGCACAGGCCAAGGTCATCGGTGAACTGCGCCTGGCCGTGAGCCTCAAGCCCCTTGCGGCCCTCCTCCGCGGCTACGCCACCTCGGGCAGCCTCACCATCCTCTTCACCATGATCGTGGGCGCGCTCGTGTCCGTCGCGGTCACGCGCTACCTTACAAAGCCCCTCTACCAGCTCACGCAGTACGCCGGCCTCATCGCCTCGGGCAGCCTCACCTCCTTCAAGGGCGACGTGAACCGGAAGGACGAGCTGGGCCGCCTCGTGGCCTCCTTCCAAACCATGTCGGGCAACCTGGCGGCCATCATCAGAGAGATCCGGGAGGCCTTCCAGCGCGTGGAGGATGGCACCCAGGCCGTCCGGAAGAACCTCGCCCTCACCCTCGGGAACTCCAAGGAGCACGATGTGGCGGCCCAGAGGGTCACGGAGCAGGTGGGCCAGATTCAGAAGGCCGTCGGGGAGGTCACCCACCTCATGGAAGGCCTGTCGGGCCTGGCCGAGGAAGTGAGCTCGTCGGTCCTCGAGATGATCGCCAGCATCGAGGAGATCGCGGGGCACACGGACGGGCTCACGGAGGCCGTGAACACCGTGGCCTCGACCCTCACGCAGAACGTGGCCGCCATCCGCGAGATCGATGCCTCCGCGGAGAACCTGAACCGATTCGTGGAGGAGACCTCTTCCTCCATGACGGAGATGGAGGCCAGCATCCGCCAGATCGAGGAAAACGCCGTGGCGACCCGGAAAGCCACGGAGCAGGTGGCCGAGGAGGCGGAGGCGGGCACGCGGGCCATGGAGCATGCGGGGGCGAGCATCCAGAAGCTGCAGGCCTCCTTCGAGTCGACGCACGACGTCATGCGCGCTCTGGGCCAGCGCAGCGAAGAGGTGGGCAACATCCTCTCCGTCATCGACGAGGTCATGGAACAGACGCACCTCCTCGCCCTCAACGCCGCCATCATCGCCGCCCAGGCGGGGGAGCACGGCAAATCCTTCGCCGTGGTGGCGGGAGAGATCAAGGAATTGGCGGGAAAGACCTCCGTCTCCACCCGGGAGATCGCCGGCCTCATCGACGCCGTCCAGCGCGATGTGCACCAAGCGGTGGAAGCGGTGGATGGCCAGCGGGCCATCGTGGACCAGACCGTGGCCGTCTCTCACGAGACCCGGCAGGTGTTCGGCCGCATCCAGGGGGCCGTCCGGCCCTCGCTGCGCATGGTTCAGGAAATCGCGAGGAACACCGCCGAGCAGGCCCGGGGGGCCGCCGGTATCGTGAAGGCCACCCAGCAGCTCAGCGATCTCGCCCACCACCTGCGGCGGGGCACGAGCGAACAGACCGCCGGCAGCGAGCAGATCCTCGAGACCGTGGGGCGCATGCGCGTCCTGGCCGAGGAAGTGAGGCGCGCCACGGGCGAGCAGGGAGAGGGCTCGGCCCTCATTCGCCAGGCCATGGACCGCCTCACGGGAGCCGTGGCCGAGGTCATGGGCCAGACGCAGGCCCAGACCAAGGCGGGCAAGGAAGTGGAGCGGACGATGGAATCCTTCCGCTCCGCCAACCGGGCCAGCGTGATGAGCATCCAGGAGGCTTCGGAGCAGGTGGAATCCCTCGCCCAGCGCGCCGAGGAGGTCGGGCGCGGCATGGGCCGGTTCCGCACCGAGGGGGACTGAGGTGGCCCAGTTCGCGAGCCTCTTTCAATTCAAGAAGGAGCGCATCCAGGAGAGCGCCGACAGGCTCTTCCTCGGCTTTGCGGCGGGGACGCAGGCCTACGCCCTGGAGGTGTCCTCGGTTCGCGAGATCCTCCGCATTCCCAAGATCACCTCACTGCCCAAGGTCCCAAGCTTCGTGAAGGGGGTCATCGACCTGCGAGGTGCCATCCTCCCGGTCCTCGACCTCCGGGAACGCCTCGGCCTGGGCACGGTGGACCCCAAGAAGGGGCGGGTCGTGGTCATGCTACCCGGGGGGAGTCAGGCCCTGGGGCTCCTCGTGGATTCGGCCACGGAGGTGTTTTCGGCGCCACCGGAGGATGTGCTCCCCCCCCCGGAGGCCCTCCGGAGGCCCCAATTGACCTTCATCGAGGCGTTGCTCCGGACCCCGGCCCAGCTCTACCTCCTCCTCAAGCCCGATACCCTCCTCACCCCCAAGGAGTTCGAGGCCCTGGAGTCCCACGCCTGGTCCGGTTCCAGAACGGCCCCATGACCTCCCCGTCCGACCTTATGGCCCGCATCGAAGGGAGCCTGCTCGATCCCAGGCTGACCCCCGCGGAGGCCGTGGCGCGCCTCCGTTCCTGGGAGGACCTGGGACTGGTCCACGTCATAGCCCCTCCCGGGCTCCTGGCGGTCCTCGAACCGGAGACGCACCCGGGCGTGTCCTTCGCCGGGGCCGTGGCCTTCCCCTCGGGGGGTTCCACCCTGGCCAACAAGCGGATGGAACTCCTGGAGTGCGTCCGCTTGGGCGCCAAGGCGGCCACGGCCGTCCTGAGCCCCTCCCTGGTGCTCTCTTCAGCTGTGTCGGCCCTCGAAAAGGAAATGGCGGCTCTCCTGTCCACCGCGCCCGAACTCCAAGTTCGTTTCCTGGTGGACGTTGCGCGGGTTCCAGAAGGTCCCATGACCCTCTTGCTCCGCCTGCTCAAGGCCTGCAGGCCTTCCCATCTGGTGCCAGCGGACGGCGTCTACTCGGCTCCCTGCGGACCCGTGGAGGTGGCCAGGCTTCGGGCCCGACTGCCCCGCAAGGTGCGGGTCATGGCCCTCGCCGATCCGAACGGACCCAACGAAGCCTCCGCCTATCTCGACTCGGGCGCCGACATGCTCTGCACGGCAAATCCCGAGTGCCTTGTGGGGGCCGTCCCGTGAGCCCCCGAACGAAACGCTGGCTCACCTGGACCATCAGCCTGGGCCTGACGGCCGGCCTCCTCTACTACTTCCTGCGCAGCATCGACCTCCATCAGGTGTGGGCCGAGATCCGTGTGGCCTCCTCCAACGGCACCTCCGCCCGGTACCTCCTCCTGGCGACCCTGCTGGAGATCCTCTCCATCTTCCTGAGGGCCTACCGCTGGCGGTACATGATCCGCGCCGTGAAGTCGCCCATCCCCTTCGCGCCCGTTCTCAAGGCCA
>JAKAJA010000151.1 GCA_021814085.1 Acidobacteriota bacterium
ATATGCCCTGATGCACTCCTCGGCCACCATCCTCGACAAGATGTGGTACCCAGGCTTGGCCTCCGCGTATGTTTCCCGGGCCAGGGAACGGGTTCGCGCCGTGGCGCCGAGGGCGCTGTAGAGGGGGCGGAGGTATTTCATGCGGCCCACCCTCGTGAGGACTTCCCGGACGCGGTGGAAGACGGGCTCGTAGTCGCTCGATGCGGCGATGGTGAGCCATTCCACGAGGATCTCGTAGTTCCCCTGGCCGGTGAGTTTGAAGGTCTCGTCCAGCCAGCGGCAGTCATCGCTGGACATGAGCCTCGGCAGGCCTTGCAGGTAGATGAGGACGTCCTCGGGCCCCCAGCTCTCCCGCTCCGAGGTCTCGGGGCGTTGTCCTTCCGGCCAACCGGCGGAGAGGGACTGGAGGTGATCGAGCCGGGGCGCGCTGAACGTGGGGCAGTTGGCGGGGAGCCCCGCTTCGAAGATCCATTCCCTGGCTCCAACCTTGGCCGCGAGGCCAGGCTGCACCTCTTCCAGAAATTCGAGGAACTCCTCGCTGATGATGGAGGTAAACCTGAACCGCGCGATGTAGGCGCGGATGAACTTGTCCCATGCCTCCCGGCCCGCGGCCTGCTCGAAGAGGGCCACCAGGCGCGCGCCCTTTTCGTAGGGGACCTCCGAGTACACGGAGTCGGGGTCCACTCCCCACAGGTCCGTCCTGAGGCGCGTGTACGGGGAGGAACTCCCGAATCGGGCGAAGGCTTCCTTCAAACCCGCGTTGCCGATGGCCCAGGCTACCGCCGCCCTGTCTTTACCGTGGAGGGCCTCGAGGGTCCTCCTCTCGGACCAGACGGTGAAACCCTCGTTCAGCCAGAAGTCGTTCATGGTGGCGTTGGTAACGAGGTTTCCCGTCCAGGAATGGGCCAGCTCGTGGACCACCACGTTCACGAGGGAGCGGTCTCCCGCCAGGAGGGTCGGGGTGAGGAAGGTGAGCCGGGGATTCTCCATGCCGCCGTAGGGGAAGGAGGGCGGAAGGACGAGCATGTCGTAGCGGTCCCATTCGTAGGGGCCGAAGAGTGCCTCCGCGGTGAGGATCATCTTCTCGATGCCCGCGAACTCCCAGGCCGCCTTGTCGGCCACTTCAGGCTCGGCCCAGATCCTGGAACGGGGGCTGAGGTCGCGGCTGGCGAGGTCGCCCACGGCGATGGCGATGAGGTAGGTGGGTATGGGTTGGGGCATGTCGAATTCGAAAGTCCTGGTGCCTGCCATCGGTCCCGGGCGCATGACGGGTGCTCCGGCCGACATGACGGCCGTCAGGCCCTCGGGGACCACCACTTCGGCGTGATAGGGGACCCGGACCCTGGGGCTGTCCTGCAGGGGGGCCAGGGACCTGGCGTGGTGGGGCTGGCACTGGCTGAACATGAAGGGGAGCTTCTTCCCCGTGGTCTGAGAAGGGGACAGCCACTGCAACCCGGTGGCTTCGGGGGACGTGGCGTAGTCGATCACCACTTCCTTGGTGCCCGGTGGCAGTTCCAGCCTGAGCCGCTGGCCCAGGACGGGGTCGGGTTCCCCGAGGGCATAGGGAATGGCCCGTCCGTCGGCTGCGACGGAACGGATCTCCAGCCTGTCCGTGTCCAGGTCGAAAATCCCGGCAGAAGGCTGCCGGAGGGTGAGGGCCGCCTTTCCGGAGAGCCGCTTTGCCTCGAAATCGGCGGTCCATTTCAGCCGGAGGGATTGGGTCGTCGGCTGGTCGGGATCGAAGTAGGAATGTGGGTCCATCCGGGCCATTGGCTCTCCTCAAGGTATGGCGCGTCCTGGCGTTGTCCGCCTCGTTAACCAATTAAGGTACCTAACACTCGTGCTCCATGGCAAGCCCACCCGTGGGCCAAGGGCTTCGACCCCTCAACTCTTGCAAGGAAAGCCATTTCTTGCTATCATGATAGTTCGTGACGGGGCTGGGCCCCGATAGCTGGAAAGTGAGGAGTTCCCAATGGCTGAACAGTTCATCGAAATCGAAGTCGAGCGCCGCGAGGTGATCGGCAAACAGGCCCGCAAGCAAGCCGCCAAGGTCGGGATGATCCCCGGCGTCGTTTACGGTGGCGGCAAGGAGCCCGTGCCCATCGCCGTCGACTCCAAGCGCATCATAGCGATCCTGCGCTCGGAGAAGGGGGCCAACTCGGTCCTGCTCTTCTCCATGAAGGGGACCAAACAGCAGCGCCACGTCATGGTGAAGGACATCCAGATCAACCCCGTCACCAACACCCTCATCCATGCCGACTTCAAGCGCGTCGAGATGGACAAGAAGATCCGGGTCAAGGTGCCCATCATCTTCGAGGGCACGTCCTACGGCGTGAAGAACCAGGGCGGCATCGTGGACATGATCATGCGAGAGATCGAGGTGGAGTGCCTCCCCGCCAACATCCCGGACCGCCTCCACGTGGACCTCACGCCCCTGAAGCTCGGCGAGAGCGTCAAGGTGGGCGACCTGAAGGTCGCCGAGGGGATCCGCATCGCCGTCGAAGACCACCACCTGTCCGTGGTGAACATCTCCGCCCCGCGTGTCGAAGTGGCCCCCGCGGCGGCCGAGGAAGCGGTCGGCGAGGAGGCCCAGGAGCCCGAGGTCATCGGCCGTGGCAAGAAGGCCGAAGAGGGCGAAGCCGAAGGCAAGGGCAAGCCCGAAGCCAAGGGCAAATCCGAGGCCAAGGGCAAGAAGGAGTAAGCTCCCGCCACCATGGACGCGGACTTCCTCCTGGTGGGGCTGGGCAATCCCGGCGAGGAGTACCACCGGAGCCCCCACAACGCGGGTTTCGAAGCAGCCGAACGAGCGCGGGCCTTCTGCAAGGGCCCGCGCTTTTCCGTTCGGGGCGCCGGAGCCTTATCGGCCTGCCGTTGGCGGGGAAACGCGGTCCTCATCTTAAAACCCCTCACCTTCATGAACCGGTCCGGGTCCGAAGTGGCCCTGTGGCTCAGGCGGACCGCCCTTCCCCTGGACAGATTCGTGGTCTTCTACGACGATCTGGACCTCCCCTTCGGCCAAGTAAGGCTGCGTCCCCGCGGTGGCGCCGGCGGCCACCATGGGATGGAATCCATCCTGGATGTCCTGGGTTCGGGGAATTTTCCCAGAATTAGGCTCGGGATCAAAGACCCAGAGGTCCAGAAAGACGAGAACGTGGATTATCTCCTTTCACCCCTTCCCGAAGAACGGTGGGCTCTCCTAGGGGAGAGCGCCAGATTGGCCGCGGAAGCGGCTCTGTGTGCCGTGGCATCGGGATGGACCACGGCCATGAACCGCTACAACAAGAAGGAACCGCCGCCCGCCCAGGGAAACGGCGACAAACCCTAGAAGTTCAAAGATTTACGATCCTTGTTCGCAGGTTCTCCTGCGAGAATCCCAATCCTCTCAAAAGTATTGCAGGCCGCTGAAACTTGACGGGGATACCCTCTTGCCATTATCTTTGGCCTAGAGGCGGACAGGGGTGGATGTCTAACCTATTGAGTGAACTATGTTGGGGAAAGGCAAATAAACGCTTGACTTTCCCATTTTCGTTCGCTAGACTCGCACAGAACTAGGGTTTTGCGTGAGAGGGGAGAGCGCGATGCGAATAGGGATAAGGTTCTTCTCACTCGTCCTTCCCGCCGTTCTGGCTCTCGGGTGGGGAGTGAATTATGCCGCCCAGACGGCTCCTGAAGGGGAACAGAAGCCGCAGCCCGACCAGAAGGTCGCGGCCCCCGAAGTCCCGGCGGAAATGCAGCAGAAGGCGAAGACGTACAAAGGCTCTCCCGTGCCGCCCAAGCCCCTGCAGAAGCTTCCCGACGGGCACTGGACGCCCTACAGCCCACCGGCCAACGCCCAGGGGGCGGAGTGGTACATCATCGTGAAAGGGGACACCCTTTCTCAGCTGGCCCAGCAGAAGCTGGGGACCTGGCTCCTCTGGCCCCAGATCTGGGACCAGAACACGTACATCAAGGATGCCCACTGGATTTATCCGGGGGATCCCCTCCTCATTGCCAAGCCGCAGGTCGTCTCCGAGGCGGCGCCAGAGGAAGAGCCTGTCGCCACTCCTCCCGCTCCGGCCGAGAGCGGGATGGCCATCGATGAAGAGGCGCTTCAGCCGCCCATCAACTCCAACGACGTGTACTGTTCTGGATTTGTGACCAAGTCCTTCCAGCGTCCTCACATGACCATCCTCGCGGGGCAGCGCGCCGAGACCGTGGGATGGGCCAAGGGCGACGTGGTCTACCTCAACGAAGGCAAGAAGGACGGCGTGGAGCCGGGTAACGAGTACCAGGTCCTGCGGATGTACCAGAAGGTGTACCACCCCGTCAGCGGCCGGGAGATCGGCACGTTCGTGCAGCGGACCGGCAAGGTCAAGGTCCTCGCGGTTCAGGACCATACCTGCATAGCCGAAATCACTGAATCGTGCGACGAGATCTTCAAGGGGAACGTTCTGGTCCCGTGGCGTCCCATCCCTATTCCGTGGGACGTGAAGCGCAGCGAAGGAATGCCCCTCCAGCTCGAGGACACGAGCAAGGCCAAGGGCCGGGTCGTTTATTCCAACGACCGCCTCACGACCACCGGCATGTCGAACATCATCTACATCGACCTCGGTTCCAAGAGCCAACTCGTTCCCGGGGACAAGATCTGGATCTACCGGTTCCCGGCGGCCGAGGGAACCCAGGGCACTATGCTCGATTCTGTTTCAGACCTTTACCGCCAGCAGAAAGTAGATGTAGGCATCAAGGACCTCTACAGGCCGCAGAAGGTCGGAACCTACCGGGGCACCGATGCCCAGGAGACCACCGCGTCGGAAGCCAAGGTGGCCCCCGAGGGCGCGACTCAATCCGTTCGGAAAGACGATCAGCGGGTACCCAAGGGCGAGGAGTTCAAGGGTAAGGATGCGGGAGTCAAGTCCATCCCCGTCTACTTCGCGGAAGGCGTTGTGCTCACGACGGAAGCGAACACGGCGTGTGTCAAAGTCCTCCTGAGCAGCCAGGATATTGCTTACGGCGATTGGGTGATCCTCCAGTAGCTCGGCACGACAGAATACCGTAAACGAGAGCGAGGGCGGCCGTTGGGCCGCCCTTTTCTTTGGGCCTGACAAGTTGACGCCGGGGAGAGACCGCGCGGTCGGGAGAGTTTACCTCCGCGAGTCCTTGCCTGGGGAGACACGTGGGTTCGTGATCCAGCGGTGTCACTTCTTCGTGATGACTTGGAGCCCCGGAAGTTC
>JAKAJA010000152.1 GCA_021814085.1 Acidobacteriota bacterium
GCCCGAGGTGCTGCCGCGCATCTTCGACCCCTTCTTCACGACGAAGGAGCCCGGCAAGGGCACGGGGCTCGGACTTTCCGTCAGCTATTCCATTCTCATGAGGCACGGGGGAGACATCCAGGTCGAGAGTTCTCCCGGACGGGGAAGCACTTTTCACGTTTGCCTGCCCGTGACTGAAGAGGCATAATCTCTATTGGATCAGGCGAAAGGACCTTGGCATGCGAGACGAACGGAGTGTACTGGTCTTGGACGATGAGCCGATCGTGGGCGACCGCCTGCGCGAAGCGCTCTCCAAAGCAGGGTTTGACGTGGAAGTGTTCACCGACAGCACGGAGGCGATGGCCCGGCTGAGGGAGAGGTCTTTCCACGTCCTTGTGACGGACATGAAAATGCGCGGACCGTCGGGAATGGACGTGTTGAGGTTCGCCAAGGAGGGGGCTCCCGCCACTCGGGTCATCGTCATCACGGGGTACGCCACCATAGAGACCAACTACGAGGCCCAGGCCCTCGGCGCGGACCACTTCGTCGCCAAGCCCTTCAAAATGAAGGATATTGTACGGTTGGTCGATAAGATTTCCCACAGCTGATACTAACTTGCTGTCCGTCGTTTGCGTCCCGTAGGCGAGGATACACATCCTCGCCCCGGTCGGGATGTGTATCCCGATCTACGGAAGAAAGATGTCCCTCTTGCATTGAAGGCAAGCTGGCATCAGTTCAGGTCGAGGAAACCCGCGTCCGTGGAGAGGAGATCCTCGATCTCTCTGCCCTTCCTGTGGGCCGCATAGTAGCCCCGCCCCCCGATGATGACCATGATCACGGAGAACAGGATCAGCCCCCCGTCGAAAAAGCTCCACGGGGAGAGGCCAAAATATCTAAAGAGCGTGAGCCCGACGGCCAGGAATGCAAGCCCCGTCCTGATCATGGCCAGATAGGTCCGCCCCCTCGCCAGCTCCGTCCGCTGGAGCGACAGTCTGGTGCGCGTCTTGGCGCGGAGGGTACGGTTCTGCGCCAGCTCGTTCCGAAGCTTGGCCATTTCGGTCCGAAGGACGGAGAACTCGGTGCGCTTCTCCGCGAGCGAGCTCCGCTCCCGCGCCAGGTCCGTCCTCGTGGAGGAGAGATCCGTGCGCCTCTCCGCCTGCAGGGTCCGCTCCTGCGCCATGCTGGTGCGGCCCTCGGCCAGGGACGTTCGCCGGCGCGCCATCTCGGTCCTGTTGACAGCCAGGTCGGTCCTCTGGCTCGCGAAGGCCGAGCGCTCACGGGACAGGTCCGTCCTGATGTTGGCGAGCTCGGTGCTGCGCGTGGAGAGGCGCGTCTGCTCCCGCGTGAGGGCGGTGCGCTCCTGCGCCATGGCCGTCTGCTGCTCCGTGTGCTTCACCGTCTGGCCCGAGAATTGGAGGAGGTTGGAGGTGGCCTCCGTCCGCTGACGCGCCATGTCGTTCTGTTCCTCCAAGAGGCGGTTTCCCTCTAGCTCCTGTCGGGCCACCTCTTGCACCGCGAGCCTGATTCCCCTTGAGGCCGTTGGACGCCATTTTCCTTTTCCGAAGCCGAACATGAATCACCTCCATCTCCCCGCCGTGCCGCCGGACAACCCCGCGGGGTATCCCTCAGAAACTCATGCTGGGCGCGTAGCCGGGCTGGTACTCCACCGCTTTCACTCCCGAAACCGAGGCCGCCACATCGAGAACATGTTCGAGGCGCGAATCTTCAAGGTAGGGTCCCTCAAGAAGGATGCTTCCCTTCCTGGCCCGGGCGCTCACCTCCAGGCCGAAGGTCTCGGGGCCGTTCAGCAGCTCGGCCTCGACCCGCGTCGCAAGCAGGAGGTTTGCCTGCGCATCGAGGGACTCCTCCGTGGGCTGAAAGTCCTTGAGCCGGGTGGCGTATGCCAGGAGTTCGCAAGCAGCCGGGAAGGTCGCATTGGCGAGATTGATGCAGATGTCGTATTCATGAGGGTCCCGAATGTCTTTGCCGTACATGAACCGCGCCCAGGTTGTGCGCTCCTCGTCCATCTGGCGGATGTAATCCCTGGCCTCTTCCTCCCCGCATTTCAGCCGATTCACCGTGAGGTTCACGCGCAGTTCGAGTGGGGCGATGAGCCGGGCCTTAACCACGTGAGAGATGCCTTCCAGCAGGAGGTGGCCCGAGTAGCCGAAATAGGCGAAGCTGCCTTGGTCGGCGTACTGGAGCAGCGCCAGCCGCATGAGGATCTTGTAGGGGCGGCGCAGCTCGCTGAAGCCCGCATAGTCACGGGCGGCCTTGGGGATCGCCTTTACGACGCGATCGGCTATCTCGCCATGGGTGTTGGCGACCGCGAAGAGCTCCTCTCTCGAGACGTACTTGATTCCCGCCGTGTGGGCGAGGCATTGGCCGATCACCTGGCCGCCCATCATGGTCCCTCTTGATACCAGAAGTACGGACATCCCTCACCACCTCCACCGGCGTGCCCTACCCTCCGGGCCCTCCGGCCATTCAGCTCAGCTCCTCTTGTCACCAACCGCGGGCACCCGAGCCGCGGGGAGGACCACGGTAAAGGTTGATCCGTGGCCCGGAAGGCTCTGCACCCGGATGTCACCCCCGTGCTGGCGGACGATGCCCAAACTCACGGAAAGTCCCAACCCCGTCCCCTTCCCCCGCGACTTCGTCGTGAAGAAGGGCTCGAATATGTGGGGCAGGACGTGCGTGGGAATGCCGTGCCCGTCGTCCGCCACGTTCACCTGAACGAAGCCCGGCTCCTTGCAGGGCTCGGCCTCGATCTTGACCACACCACCCTTTTCCACGGCATCGAGCGCGTTGAGCACCAGGTTGAGGAACACCTGGCTGAGGGCCTGCTTGTCCCCGTGGATGGGAGGGAGGTTTTCAGGCAGCCCGAGCGAGATCTTGGCTCCCGATAGCTTGACCTGGTTCGCGGCCAGGCTGGTGGTGCCCCTGAGCAGCTCGGCCAGGTCAAGGGATTCGGTCTTGATCTCACTCTCCCGGGCGAAGTCCAGGAGGTTGCGGATGATCTTCTCCGACCTGCTGGCCTGCTCCACCAGGTCGCGGACCATATCGAGGCGTTCCTCATCCGACAGGCTGGCATAGTCCTCCTCGAGCACCGAGGCCGTGAGGGTGATGTTGTTGATGGGGTTGTTCAGCTCGTGGGCCACCCCCGCCGTCAGGGTGCCGACCGCCTGGAGTTTGTGGGACTCCACCAGAACTTCCTGCCTGTGCTGCAGCTCCCGCATCATGGTGTTGAGGGCCACCGCGAGGTTGGAGAACTCGTCGCGGAATCGGCGGGCGGGCACGAGGGGGGTGAAGTCCCCCTGGGCGATGCGTTGGGTGGTGGCCATGAGGCGCCCGAGCGGGCCGAGCATCTGGCGCGCCAGAAAGTTCGCCACGAGGACGGACACCACCAGGAGCGCGGCCAGGAAGATCACCGGGAGCCGCTGGAAGAGCGCCATGGTCTCGTGTACCGTAGTCCGCTCTTTCTGGGCGAGGTCCATGGCGAAGGTGACCATCTGGGACCCGTGGGCCCGGATCTCCGCCTCCACGGCGGCCTTCTCCTGAAGGGGGAGCGATGTCCCCGCCCTGTCCATCCCCTCGAGGCGTCTCAGGAGGGCGTCGTAGCGCTCGAGGTGTTCGCGCATCTGTTTGAGGACCCCGGGAGGGAGGACCTTCTCCGCCTCCGCCCCCGACGAATCCAGGATGCCCTTGGCGTTGTCCAGGTGCTCCCTCACGTCCTGGAGATTCGTGCCGTAGAGGAAGTAGTTCTTCTCGAAGCGCCTGGCCTGCTGGATCTCCATGGTGTAGTGGTCGGCCATCTCGAGGAATCGGAGTCTGACCTCCAGCCGAGCGAGCATCATCCACGCCGCGGCGGTTACGGCCACGCAAAGAAAGAAGAGGGCCAGAAACCCAAGGGCCAAGCGCTTGCGGATGCTGATGCTGGGACGCTCCAGGAGCGCCCTCTGGATGTCGGGCGCCTCCCGTGCTGGTGCCATTGGTCCCATGCACCCGGTTGCCATATTCCTTCTCCCGCTAGTCCACCGCCGCCTGACGGAGACCCTTGAAGCCCAGCTCGGCCGCCGCCTTTGCGATCACGTCCCGGAGCTCCTGGGGCTTGAACGGTTTGGCGATGAAGTCGAAGGCACCCTTGGCGAGGGCCTCGCGCGCCACCTCCACGGTAGCGTAGCCGGTGATCATAATGACCTTGGTCGCGGGATGCAGGGCCAGCACTCGCTCCAGGACTTCGATACCATCCACCTCGTCCATCCTGATATCCGTGACGACGATGTGAAATTCCTTCTCCGCGATCCTCGCGAGCGCCGGTCTGGGATCGTCGAAGACCTCGACCTCGCACCCGACCTTGGCCAGGGCGGGCTGGAGTCGCTTCCCCACGATGGGCTCGTCGTCCAGAACCAGCACATGCAGTGGCCCGTCCATGAATCACCTCCTCTTTAGGAAAGGCCGTCGGAACAGCCCCCGTCGGGCGTTGACCTTTCCGCCTACTCGGCGGGGCGTCTCACCAGCAGCGTGGCGTGGACTTTCCGGCGCTCCAGCGTGGCTCGAACGACGTAGAACATGATAAGCCCGGCGCCGCCGAGGCCGGCCGCGAAAAGGATCGCCGTACTGGTGCCTTTCAGCCAGGGCTCCCACGCCGGGCTCATGGAAATCAACCTGAGCTGGGATAGGTAAACGGGCACTGCCACCGCGCGGCTCACGACGCAGAGGAGGATGATGCTCCCGGCCACCAGGCGCACCATGACCTCCTTGACGACCTTCGTCCCGTAGGCACCGATGTAGACGCCCATCAGCGAGCCCACGAGCAGGAGGCACGAGAGGCGCAGGTCCACGAAACCCTGGTAGGCATAGCTGACGGCGCCCCACGCTCCTCCGAACATGGCCATGAACAGCTCCGTGCCCGTGGCCACCGTGGTGGGTACGCCGAAGAGGTAGATCATGGCGGGCACGCCGAGAAATCCCCCTATGGCCACCGTGCCATCCAGGTATCCCACGAGCAGCCCGAGGAAAAGCACGAGCCAGATGGAGATCCGGACGTCCGCCACGGGAAACCTCACGTAGGGGGGGAGGGGCATGCGTGCGAGGAGGTTCGCCAGCACCATGGAGGGGCCGGATCCTTCCTTGGAATCCCTCGACCGGAGGGCATCCCGCAGCATGAAGGCCCCCACCACGGAGAGGACGCCGATGAACACGAGGCTGATGTAGAGATTGAGAT
>JAKAJA010000153.1 GCA_021814085.1 Acidobacteriota bacterium
TTGATCTTGCGCGCCGCGTCGCTCACCTGGGCCAGAAGCCCCTCCGCCCCTTTGGCGGTCAGAAGCTCGTCCGCGTCCTTCGCGTCCCCATACGCGATCGACCACACTTCCAAGCCCTCGGCGGCCAGTACCATGAAACCTCGGCGCGCCCCGTTCTGCCCCGCCGCGTCTCGCATCTCCCTCAGCATGGACTCGTAGAGCATGCCGAGAGTGAAGAGTTCTTCCTTGGCCAGAAAGTGGATGCCGTTGACCTTGTTCAGAACCTCGCGCAGCAAGTAGCCGCTCTGCATCCGGCAAGCGAGGTCCTTGAAAACTGTTGCCACGACTCGCTTCCGGCGTGCGGCGCCATTCGCGCCTTGAAGCCCACGCAGGTAGGCCAAGAGGCCCAGACCGCGTTTGCCGTCGGGGCGCACGACCTCCTCCTGGTTCACGAAGGCCAATAGCTCCGGACCCGCTATCCCGTCCTCTCTGGCCGCCCAATCCCTCCAGCGGTAGGGCGCTTCAATGACGGGCTTGAAGGGCGTCCCGCCCAATTTCGCCTTGGAAGCGGCCACCTCCTCCAGGTCGTCCAGAAACTTCAAGAAGAGAATCCAGGTGAGCATCGGAAGGCGGTCCAGGTCCGTCGAGAGACCCTTGTCCTTCCGCATGATGTCCCGCGCTGACTTGATCAGCGACCCGAGTTGCTGAGTGGTGGTCAATGGTGTCGTGGAGACTCTAGATCGCGGCATTTAGCGACTCCAGATATCACTGCAGGCGACCAAAGCAAAGCAGGTCGCAATAAATAGCATCAAAAAGTTTACGAGAGCCTGGCATCTCCATTCATCGAGAAAACCATCCGAATCTTCATCTAAGGTCTGGCAGAGCCACAAACTGAACGCCAAGGAAAGCAAGAGACTCGTTAAGGCCAGTGGTTTGCGGAAGTTATTTGGGTCTGAAGCGACGAAGGCTATGATTGCGAAGTAGAGGTTTACGCCGAGTGTCCTCCAGAACTTAACGCCTCTGATGTATGTGGGAACGAATTGAGGGCGATCTTCGTCCACGGTCCTTCGAGACGCCCTTGCGCGAGCAGAAAGGGAAGAGAACATGGCGGCGATGAATGCCAGCAAGAAGCTCACCGGGGCCCAAATAAGCACTCTTGTCCAGAAAGGGCTCATCTGGCCCTCCGCTTCGCACTCGTATACCTCAGGTTTCGAATCTCTTCCATGACAGATTCCACATCTGGAGGGAAATCTCCTCGCATGGTGATCGGCAGGTTGTATGGTGTGTAGTAGTGATGATACTCGCTCTCTCCTCCTAGGCTAAGCAGCGCCTTGCAGAGGATGTGACTCCTCACCAGGAGGTCGTAGGTATCCCTGCGCTTGATATCCAGGTTCCAGCTAATGGACTCAGGCAAGAAGTACAGCCCGGGATCACTCCCACGTCCGGTATAGATGTTAAAGAGGGATAGCCATCGTCCGAGTAACATGGATGGATCTTGGTTCTTGGGTAGCGCGAGAAGCCCGGCGATCTCAATGGTCGCGTAGAAAAGCTGCATTCTTGGTGTTGAGTCTATTACCCCTAGCACAGCTTTTGCCCTTGGATCCCCCATGGGTGGAGGCACATCAGATTGATATCGAAGGGAAGCAAATTGCTTAGAATTCACTTGCCCTACAAATGCAGCCCACTCCGCCAGAGGAAATTCTGCTTTAGACGGCTTGTCCAGAAAGCCGAATGAGAAGGTATCCTGTTGAAAGCCCAACCTGAAGGATTCTTCACCCGTCTTGCTGGGATTGCCTCCGGTGCAAGTAACCTCGATGCTCATCGGTCGTCGTCCTCCCTATCATGCATAGAGCATAGCTTGAAGGTCGGATACTGCCTGCGATAGCCTTGATATCCCACCAAATATCTGAGCGATCTCAATAACATTCCCATGTTGATTTATCGGTGGAACTTCAAGCACATCGGGAAGCGCAAACTGCGCTGCCCCGTGATCGGTGTACTTATCCAAAAGCTCCTCGAGGACCTGCCGTGCCTCCGGTCCGAATTGGTCGAAGAAGTCCTTTTTTTCGGAGCGAAGGCGCTGCGCCCGTTCACGTCGGGTCCGGAGCGGAGCATTGAAGGCAAGGTGGCAGAGGAGGTCCAGAGGATCTGCGTCGGGCTGGTTGGCCACGGTGGCTAGCTGCTCGAAGTCAATGCCCCGTTCCTCTAGGCTTTGAAGAATCGCCTTTCTCCGGGTCGGATCGGCCCACTCAGTGCGCAGCTCGGCAGCATTGCGGTAGAGGCTGCGAACCTTGTCGGCGGTGTAGTCGGTGAACTGGACGACGCCCAGTTTCTTACCGTCCGGGTCCAGTTCGTACACCAGGTGCGTGGCAATCTCCACGCTGCCACCGTCCACGTATAGCTTGCGGCGCGGGCGGTCCTCTTCACTCAGGTTGGGAGGGGATGCTTCCGTTGTATCGAAGGGCGGTGGGTCCTCCTCTGACGTCTGGAGGACGGTCTCCTCCCCGACGGGCCTGCCCTCATCATCAATGTGCTCCTCAGTCTCCCTCGTCGGGTCGCCATCGAAGGCCGGATCGGCAAAGAGGCGGGTGGCCGACCCGGTGTAGTCCAGGATCGAGAAGAAGAGCTTTCCGTAATCGTCGCGGACGCGGGTGCCTCGGCCAATGATCTGCTTGAAGTCGGTCATGGAGTTGATGACGCGCACGAGTACCACGTTCTTGACCGTGGGTGCATTCACACCGGTCGTGAGCATCTGGGAGGTGGTGAGAACTACGGGCGTGGCGCGCTCTACGTCCTGAAAGTCGCTCAGGTGGCCACGACCGATGTCCCCCTCGTCAGAGGTAACCCGGCAAACGTAGTCAGGGGACTTCTGCACCAAGTCCGTATTCAAGTTGTTAAGGGCTCGCCGCATCTCGTCGGCGTGCTCTTGGTCCACGCAGAAGACGATGGTCTTCGCGTATCGATCGGTTCGCTTGAGGTAGTCGGTGAGATGGGACGCCACGGCCTGAGTGCGGGCCTTAAGGGCAATCACCCGTTCGAAATCCTGGGTCTGGTATTCCTGATCCGGGACCTCTCGGCCGAAGCGATCCAGCTCACCGGGGGTGGGTCGCCACCCGGCGGCGTCCCACGTGGTGATCACCCGGTGCACGCGATAGGGCGCAAGAAAGCCATCTTCGATGCCCTGACGGAGACTGTACGTGTAGAGCGGATCGCCGAAATAGGCGTAAGTGTCGGCGTTGTCCTGCCGGCGAGGGGTTGCCGTCATTCCGAGCTGGCAGGCGGGCGAGAAGTATTCGAGGATCTCGCGCCAATTGCTTTCGTCCCGGGCACTTCCCCGGTGGCACTCGTCCACGATGACCAGGTCGAAGAAATCAGGCGCATACTCGCGGTAAAGTCCCGGGCGGCGCTCATCGCGGGCCAGGGCTTGGTAGATGGAGAAGTACATCTCCCGGCTCTTGTTCGCCACGCCGCCTTCAATCCTCCAGCGAGCTTCCCCAAAGGGAGCGAAGGTCTTGTCCTTCGGGTCGTCGATGAGGATGTTGCGGTCCGAAAGGTAGAGGATTCTGGGCCGCCGGTGCTCCCCCTTGAGGTTCCAACGAGAGGACCACAGCTTCCAACAGATCTGGAAGGCCACGTCGGTCTTGCCCGTGCCCGTCGCCATGGTGAGAAGCATGCGCGGACGGCCCTGCAAGATGGCCCGGATGGTCCTGTTGATGGCAATTTCCTGGTAGTACCGAGGGGATTTACCGCTCAGGTGGTAAAACGGGGCCAGGATCTTTTCCTGGGCCGTCGGAGCCAGCTTCTCGGGGCCCGTGAGCCTCGCCCAAAGCTCAGAGGGTGTAGGGAAGTCGGTCAGTTCCTGCTCATGCCCAGTGAGATAGTCAAACTCGATGATTCCGTGCCCGTTCGTGGCATACGCGAACTTGAGTCCCAGGATTTCCGCATAGTCCTTGGCCTGTTGAAGCCCCTGCCCGGGGGTGAGGTAGGTCGCCTTAGCTTCTACCACGGCGAGCGGCATGTCCTGGTGGTATCGGAGGATGTAGTCGGCGCGTTTGCCTGCCCTGCGGTGAGTCAGCGAGCCGGCAACGATAATCCGTCCATCGGTGAAAGTCACCTGCTCAAAGATCCGGTGAGGCTCCTGCTCCCAGCCTGCAGCGCGAAGCTTGGGGACAACGTAGAGACGACAAGTGTCCGCTTCGTTCGGCATAGGCTAGACCTCTGCCGGTAGAGGGATTCAACGCGGATGGCGACCTCTTCCCCCTCTGCCGATTTAATCAGTATACACCGTAGAGCCTTGTGTCCGCTAGCACTTTTCTTCTTCGGGGCCACTGAAGTGGGCCTTCCGAGGCCCAACGGAGCAAAGGCGCACCGGGAATAGAGCGAAGCCGTTGGCGGACGGCGGCTACTCTCGACGAGAAAGAAAAGGCCCCCAATCGGGGGCCAAGTGATGGTGCATCCGAGGGCCAGCAAAGGGGGGTCGCTTGTCGCTTCCCCTCGATTGAGTGCAACTAAATCGCAACTTCCAAACGAGCGGACCCTTAAAGTCCCGAAAAGTCCCTTAAAGTGGCCCGGCTCGGTTCGGCGTTCTGGAACATGACTCTTCTCGGCTCCCTTAAACTTCGCCTAAGTCCCTTAAAATCAGCCTATTGGCTCCTACGGAGCCGGAGGTTGTGGGTTCGAGTCCCGCCGGGCGCACCACTCCACTCGCTGACGCCCAGTCTCCAATAGGCAGACTCTGCTCCCTTCTATGGTGCTCGGTTCGGCTACGCTTCACCTCGCTGAGTTCCTCTCACTGGAGGTTGGCCTGCGCGCGGGCAAAGCCCGCGGTCATGCGCCCTTCGGCGCCCCTCCTCTCCCGATCGCCCGTTTCTCCTTCGTCCCTTGACCCTTCGGGAACTTTCCGGCATGGTGAGGGGGCGGGCCTTGGCGGTCTGTCCCGGAACTGGGGAGCGGGTCCGAGAGCCGCAACTCGCCCCCGGCGCGTGGTAAGAGCCCCGGGCGCACGGGTTCGGCGTGCGCCCGAGGGAGTGAAACGGCGCGGCCGGGGACGAAGCGGTGATCGAATGCCGACCCCGCGGCGCGACGGACCGCCGTGAAACCGCCCGATGAAGGAGACGATCCCGATGAAGAAGGAAGGACTGCTCATGCTCGTGGCCGGCGCCCTACTGGGCGCGGTCCTCGGCTTTATCGCCACGAACTCTTACTACACCCGGAAGATG
>JAKAJA010000154.1 GCA_021814085.1 Acidobacteriota bacterium
GCCATGGCCCTCATCCCCTCACGGCGGAGTCAGCTTGATTCGCGGGTGGGGTTGTCCTCACAGCCCGTGCTCGGTACGGGCGATGACCTGGTCCTGGAGGGCCTTGCTCATCTCCACCCAGTAGGCCGAGAAGCCCGCCACGCGGACCACGAGGTCGCGGTAGCGCTCCGGGTGGCTCTGGGCATCGCGGAGCATCTCGGAGTCCACCACGTTGAACTGCACGTGGAACCCCGGCCGGTCGAAGTAGGTCTTGATGAGGGCCAGGAGGTTGCGGGAACCGCGTGTCCCAGCAATGGCGGTGGGGTGGAACTTGAGGTTGAGGAGCCCGCCCCTTATGCGCGTGTGATCCACCTTGGAGGAGGAGCGGATGACGGCCGTAGGCCCCAAGGTGTCGGTGCCGGGGTAGGGCGATGTGACGCCGTCCGCCAGGGGCTCGCCGGGCAGGCGCCCGTCGGGGAAGGCCCCGCAGACCTTGCCGAAGGGGACGGGGGTGGAGATGGCAAGCATGGACGGGTCGTAGGGCTGGCCGAGGTAGTTGTCCTGCCCCTCCACCCACGAGCAGTAGGCATCGAAGAGGCGGAGGAAAGTGCCGTCCACGCGGTCGTCGTCGTTGCCCCATTTTGGGGCCGCCAATGCCTTCTTGCGCAGCATGTCGTGCCCTTGCCAGCCTTCCCGGACGGCGCCCACGAGTTCGTCGAAGGAGCAGGTCTTGTCCACTTCGCAGAGGTGGCGGACCGCGGCGAGGCTGTTGGCCACGTTCACGAGGCCGGAGGAGAGGGTGGTGGGGGTTCTGTTCACCACCGCCCCGCCGTCGTCCATGCACCGGCCGCGGGCGATGCAGTCGTCCACGAAGGCGGAGCAGAAGACGAGGGAAACCGTGTCGCGGTGGGCCGCCATGGCGCAGTTCCAGTACTGCTGCCAGTTCCGGACTGCCGTTTTCATCTTCTCCACGTAGGAGCGCTCCAGGTCGTCGCAGGACCGTGGCCCAAGGGGTTCGAAGAGACGGAGGCCCGTGGCGGGGTCCACCCCGTCTGTCAGGGCCAGCTCGAGGAGCTTGCCGTGGTTGACGAAGCCCGCCTGGACGATGCCGTAGGACATTCCCGCGAGGGTCGGTTCCGTGCACCCGCCGATGGCGGCCCTCTCGCGGATGATTTCGACGGGCAGCCCGCTCGCTTTCAGTTCGTGGGCCACGTAGGTCTTCAGGTTGAAGAAAGCGGGGTAGCCGACCCCCGTCTTGACGCATTCCGCGGCCTTCTCGAGGAAGGCGTTGGAAAGGCCCTCCGTGTACCAGACCGAGAGGGTGGGCTGGGTCATCTGGACGTTGATCTGGGCATGGAGGATGGCGAGGGAGGTCTCGTTATCGGCCGGATTACCATCCCGGTCTTCCCCGCCCAGGATGCAGTTCTGGTAGAGGTTCCCGTGGCCAAGGCCCTGCCAGCTCAGGCTGGCGATGTACTCGGTGCGGGTCATCTTCACGAATAGCTCTTCGAAGATCTCCACGGCGTCGTCGAAGGCCACGTCGGGGTCCGCCACGTAATAGGGATGGAGGATCTGGTCGAGACGGCCCGGCGAGTAGCCCAGGTGGGAGCCCTCCATATGGCCCAGGAGATAGGTGAACCAGTAGGACTGAATCGCCTCGCGGAAGGTCGTCGCCGGATGGGCGGGGACTTTGCGGCAGATGGCGGCCATCTCTAGGAGTTCGGTGCGGCGGCTGGGGTCGGCCTCGGCGCCCGCGAGGCGCTCGGCTTCCCTGGCATAATTCTCCGCGAAAACGAGGGCGCCCAATAGGGAGCGACGGGCCGCGCGCCAGAAATGGAGCTTGCCCGCCTCCTCGGGGTTCGCGGGTTTGAGGCTGGAGATTCGCCTCTCCAGGTCGGCGATCACAGCCAGGTAGCCTTGCTGGAGGGCGGCCGGGAAGTTCAGAACGAGACGTCCCTCGGGGCAGGGCTCGTGGGGGGCCGTGTAGAGGCCCATGGCCCATCCGTCCTCGATGAACTTCGCGCCCTCGAATTGCGTCTTCCAGAGGCGGTCTCCCTGGGCCATGAAGCACTTTTCCTCCCAGTAGGCGCAGAGGCCGGCGAAACTGGAGAGGTCGTCGTGGGAGATGAGGAATTTGCCGGAGAACACCACCAGACCGTCCTGCGCCGCCTCCTCGCGGGCCCTCGCGATGCCCCCTCCCGAACCCTGCTCGGCGAAGCGCTGCTGCGGGTCCTGCTCCTGCTTGCGAACCTCGCTGAGGAAGGGGCCGGCCGCGTAATTAGCATAGGGGATGGCGCCGCGGAGAAACCGGGTCTTGTGGGCCGCGATGCGCTCTCCCCGGTGGATGACGGGAGTGAGCCTCTCGATGGCGTAGGCGTGGTTCTCGGCGCGTCGCTCGATGGCCTCCATGCCCGGCGTCGCTTTGTGGGATTCGGTGAGGAACCGGAGGTATTCGATGTCCACGTGGAGGGGCGATTCCAGGTAGGCCGCCTTGAGGGAGGCGGTTCTAGGGGTGGAAGGGGCTCCCCCCATCTCCCTGGGAGCAAATATGGCGTTGCAGCTCTTTGTCTCTTCCATTTGAACCCCCGATGGCCAGGTGAGCGGCTTCCGTGCGCTGTTCCGATCGGCGCCCCGGACAGCGCCTCGCTGGGACCGGGGGCGAGGTTGGCATGCCCCCAGCGTCCTGAAGTCTAACAACAGCTAAGTCCGCTGAAAAGCCCCCGCCAAGAAGCCGGTCATTCCCCAACAAAACAGGGCGGGGTCGAAACCCCGCCCGGAGCAGAGGAGATGGTCTGGAGGAAGGCCCGCAGGCCGCCAGCTCGCTAGGCGTTTCCTGTTGGAGCGGGCGCTGCTGGGGCAGCCGGGGGAGCGGGAGCCGGGGTCGGGCGGATGGCGGCCTTGGGCGCCTTGGGCGGATGGGGGGCTGAGGGTTTGGGCGTCCAATCGAACTCTTTCGACTCTGGCACGGTGCCCGTCAATTGCATCTTCTGCCGCTTGCGCATGACGTCCATGGTGATGGTGTCTTTGGGTTCGTACGACCTGAGGATGCGCAAGGCCTGCGATGGCGTGCTCGGCTTGCGATCGCCGATCTTGAGGATCACGTCGCCCGACCTGAGCTTGAGCGGCGAGTTCGCGGGGGCCCGGACGACCAGGATGCCTTCGGCGGTGCCGAAATACTCTCCCAGGTCGGGGTTGAGAGCCACCAGCTCCATGTCCGACATCTCATTGGAGAAATTGAACACGAACCCCTCGGGGAGATCGGGGATCTCTATGTCCTTGAGCTCCGGGAGGTCGGGGATATTCACCATGACGCGGATGTCTTTCTCCTTGAGGACGCGGGGGATGACGGTAGTGGTGTTGGTCTCCCTGCCCCGCCGGTATTCCACCGGCACCTTCTCCCCATCCTTCAATTGCTTGGCCAGGGCGAGGAGCTTCACGGCCGGCCCCGACTCGTCCTCGTCGGCCTCTGGATTTTTGCCGGTCAGGACGACGCCGTTGAACTTCATGATGATGTCATCGGATTTGATGCCCGCCTGATCGGCGGGGCCGCCCGGGGTGACCGCCTGGATCCTCGCGCCGATGGCGTCCGTGTCCGGGTCCGCGTCTGTCTCCAGGATGACCCCGATGCGGGGGCGGCTCGATCCCATGATTCGTAGGGTGTTGGCCTCCTCCTTCATTGCGCGAGCCTTATCCTTCATGGCCTTGCTCTGCTCCTTGAGGGCCTCGGCCTGCGCGGCGAGGGCTTTCGCCTGCTCGTCCTTGGCCTGGGGAGCATCCGAGTCGTCCACGGTGACCGTGACCTCGGCTCGGGGGGACTCGGGCGCGGGGGTGCCCTGCCCGGCTCGGGCGGCCAGATGAACTGCCGTGAGGCTCAGGGCGGCAAGTGCAACGGTGGCTAATCGCATATTCCTTCCTCCTTGGTCGGACGCATCAGATGGGTGTGATGGCGCCGCGGGTGGCGTTCAATTCGACGAGGGCACTCAGGAGCTTGACCCGCTCCTGCCAGAGCCGCACGAGCTTGTCGGGCTCCGCGTCCTGTGTCTGCAGCAGGGAGATCTGGAGGTCCACGATCGTGAGGCCGTCCTCCAGGTAAGCGATGGTTCCGGCCGTGCGGCCGGTGAGGACCTGCGACCGGGACCGGTAGGCAGTGAGCACGTTCTCCAAGGAACGTGACTTCTGCTTGAGAGGCTCGATTTTCTCTTTGGCCTCCTGCCGCTCCCGAACGACCGCCGGGTCTTCCGCCGGCGGCGCCTGGCGCATGAAGACCACAAAGGAGATGGAGAGCAGGACGATGAGCACGGCGGCCCAGGCGATCCCCACGACCGGAAGCGGGTTGGGTTCGGACAGGCGGGCCCTGATGTCAGGCCAGACGTCACCCGCAAGCTGGAGGGGGGGGAGGTTCCTCAGGGCCGCGCGGCACGCGTCGAGCCGCTCCAGCTCCGCCGAGCAGGCCGGACAGGAAGCCACGTGGGTGGCGACTTCGGGGAGATCCTCCCCGTCCCTGTAGGCTAAGAGTTGTTCGCTTGACGGATGCATGGCGAATCCTCGTTCTCAGCCGAGAGGAGGCAGCGCAAGCGCGCGTGCGCCCTGGCGAGGAGTGACTTGGAGTGGCTGGGGGTCTTGCGGGTCATTTGCGCGATCTCATCGTGCGTGAACCCTTCCACATCGTGGAGCCATACCACAGCCCGCACCGGCTCGGGGAGCTTCGAGAGGGCGGCCTCTAGACGGAGGCGGTCCAGGATGGCACCGGGCTTCAGGGCGAGGGAATCGTTCTCCTGAGTTGGAAGCCCCTCGCCTTCATCCACCAGGGGCTCTTCCCGCCTCCCCTCACGGCTCCGGATGCGCATGAGGGCCTTGCTGGCGGCGATCTTGCGAATCCACACGCTGATGGATCCGTCCCCCCTGTATCGGCCGAGGTTGCGAAACACTTCCAGAAAGGTCTCCTGAAGAACCTCCTCGGCCTCTTCGGGCCGGGTCAGGATGCGTCGGCCCAGGTTGTATACGGGCGTCTCGTACATCCGGTAGAGGGTCTCCATGGCGTGCATGTCGCCTTTCCGTGCGCGGGCGATCACCAACGGGTCGTCGGGCACGTTTAACACCGGCGCCTCCTACACCCGTACAGATGCGCCGGAGAGCAAAACCGTCGCATGCGGGTAAGGGCTAGCAGGCTGCTGAGAAACTCGCATGGGCCGCGCGCAAGAGGCTTGGGGGCCATAT
>JAKAJA010000155.1 GCA_021814085.1 Acidobacteriota bacterium
GCTCCCGTATTGGCTGGATCATCACTTGATGCCTCCCTGCGTTGCCGCAGACGGAGTGCCGCCCTGGGGCGCCTGGGGGGGAACGATGGACACCTTTGCCCCGGGGAAGATGCGGAGCTGGCCGTCGGTGACGACCTTATCGCCCCCCTGGACGCCGTCCGAGATAGTGGCCTCGCCGTCGAGGCGCTGGACCACCTTGACGATGTGCATCTCCGTGGTGCCGTCGGCCTTGATGACGTAAACGTAGTAGCCCTGCTGGCCCTGCTGGACGGCCTCCTCAGGCACCGTTACGGCGTCCTTGAGGGTGGAGAGGACCAGGGAGACGTTCACGTACTGGCCGGGCCAGAGGGACTTGTCGGCGTTGGGGAAGGTGGCCTTGAGCAGGATCGTGCCCGTGCCATTGTCCACGGCGTTGTCGATGAAGGTGAGCTGGCCCGCGAACTTGGTCTCGGGCCTGTCGGGGAATGTGGCGCTCACAGAGAGGGGGTCTCCCGCGGCCTGCCGGCGGATTTCCGAGAGCTGCTGTTCGGGCACGCTGAAGGCGACGTAGATAGGCATGATCTGGTTGAGGGTGACGAGGGACGGTGTGTCGTTGGCCTTGACCAGGTTGCCCTCTTTGACCGTCAGGTTTCCCAGGCGGCCGTCGATGGGAGCGCGGATGGAGCAGTAGGCGAGGTTGAGGCGAGCGTTCTGCACGTCCGCCTCGTCGGCCCTCACCGTGGCCGTCAGCGCCCCCGCGCTGGCGGTGGCATCGTCCGCCTGCTGCTGGGTCACGTAGTCCTTCTTCACCAGGTCCGAGTAGCGGCGGGACTGGGCATCGGCGCTCACGAGCTGGGCCTTGTCTCGCGCAAGCCCCGCTTCCGCCTGCTGGAGTGCCGCCTGGAAAGGCCTCGGGTCGATGGTGAAGAGGAGGTCTCCCTTCTTCACGTCCTGGCCTTCGCTCACGTGGACCTTCATGATCTGGCCCGCCACCATGGCCTTGATGGCCACCGAGTTGAAGGCCTGGACCGTCCCGATGGCGGTGAGCACCACGGGGACATCCTTCTTGACTGCCTCCGCGGCGGTCACGGGCACGGGGGGCATGGCCCCCTTCTTGGCGCCGGAACAGGCGGCAAGGAGGGCGAGCCCCGCCAGGACAACCGCTGCGGCCAGGTAGGAGCGTGAGGTGCGGGCGATACCGGCGGAATTCTCGGCGAGGGGTCTCATGGCTTGCTTTCCTTTTCAACCGTGACGGGCGTGGCCATCTTCAGCTGATCATCGGTGGGGGACAGGGTCCCCGCGTCGTGGGCGAGTTGGGCGAGGGCGACGAACCAGTCGGAGTAGGCGAGGATGCGCTGGGCCCTGGCGGCCGCGAGGGAGGACTGGGCGGAGAGGAGGTCGATGATGGTTCCCACGCCGGCCTTGTAGCGGCCCAGGGCGACCTCCTGGGATTCGGAGGCGCTCTTGAGGAGTTCCTCGCTGGTGGCCACCTGCTGCTCCGCCGTCTTGAGCCCGTAGTAGCTCGACCAGACTTCCAGGGCCACCATCTGCTCCACCCCCTTCAGCCTGGCCAGGGCCGCGTCCTCGTCGGCCTTCGCCTGCTGGACGTCGTACTGGTGGGAGAAGCCCGTGAACAGGGGGAACCGGAGAAGGATCTGGGCGTTGTAGGCGTTCCCGTAGATGTCGCGGTTGTCGAAGTAGGCGCGGCCCGCGCTGGCCGTGGCCGTAAAGGAGGGGTAGCCCTCGGCCTTCACGCTCTTCAGGTGCGCCCCCGCCTTGAGGGCTTCCGACCGGGACGCGGCTAGGTCCGGCCGCCTGGCCTGGGCCTCACCCAGGAACTTGTCCACCGCGTCGGTGGTGGCGTGGATCTTTACGTCCTCTTTCGAGAAGCTCACGTCGTAGGGGGTGTTGGCGGGGAGGCCCACGGCCGTGGCCAGGGCACCCTTCGTGGTCTGGATCTGCCCCTGGATGCTTTCCATGGTGAGCTTGACCTGGGACAGCGCCGTCCTCGCCTGGAGGACATCGGCGATGGTGGCCACACCCGCCTTGTGCCGGTCCTCGGCGGAGCTGAGGTTGGTCTCCGCCTCCTTGTAGGACGCCTGCTGGGCTTCCAGGAGGGCCTTGGCCGTGACGTACTGGTAGTAGGCCTGCTGGACCTGCAGGATCACGTTCTCGATGACCGCGTTGTGGCTCCAGTCGGCGGCGAAGAGCGCCTGCCGGGTCTCCTCCACGGCGGCCTCGCGGCCGCCGAAGTCGTACAGGAGCCAGGACAGGTCCGCCGTGGGCCCGTAGCTACGGATCGAATACGAGATGCGTCCCGTGCTGCTTTGGGCGGTCCCTTGCGAGCGGCCGGCGTTGGCCCCGATGTTCACCGTGGGGTAGTACTCCCCGCGCTTGCTGCCCAGGGCCGCCGCGGCGGAGCGCGCCTGCGCCCACGCCTCCGCCGTCTGGGGGCTGTTCCTGAGGGCCAGGTCCACCAGGTCCGCGAGGGTCAGGGAGGAGGCCCTCTCCATGATTCCCGGAGGCAGGGCCACGGGGGGTGAGGCGGGCGGGGCCTTGGCGGCGGCCTGCGGGGGCGGGTTCCAGGGGGTCTCGACGGCCGGCGAGGTGCCGGGGGCTCCGTAGACCTCGGGCGGATTGTGGACGCAGCCCGCGAGGGCCAGGAGGGCCAGGGAGCAGAGCCCCCCTGCCGCGAGTAGGCGTGGGATGGTCGGTCTCATGGGCTGGGGTCCTTTCGGGGCGGCCTTCGGGGGACGCCCGGCTGGCGCGCCGGGCGGACGTCTAATGCCCGGTTCGCCGAAGGCGCGTTGCTGTGTTTGGTACGCCGGCGGAGCTGTGGCTCCCCGTCGCCGTGCACGACGATGCCGTGGAGGAGAATGTCGAAGAGGAGTTCCGCGTCCTCCTCCACGGGGCCCGGCTTCTCGCTCCAGAGCCGCTGGGAGATCACGGCCATGTCCGCTTCCACCATCATGGCCGCCATTTTTTGCGGGTCGAGGCGCCGGAACAGGCCCATGCCCATCCCCTCTGCCAGAACCCTGGCGATGCGCTCCATGTAGGCGCGGTATCGCTCCGTCTGGTGGCGCTTCCGGTGGGCCTCGGCGATCTGCCGGTCCCACAGGAGGACCCGATAGAAGTCCCGGTTGGCGTCCAGGTATCCCAAGTGCCGGCTTATGAAAAGTTTAAGTTTCTCGTCCGGGGGGAGGCTGCCCTCAAGGATAGCGAAGAGCTCTTCGCGCATGGGCCGCATGCTGGCATCCTTCACGGACTCGAGGAGCTGGGTCTTGTCCTTATAGTAGACGTAGAGGGTGCCTTTGGCCACACCCGCCTCGGCCGCCACGCGCTCCATGGTCAGGGCGGAGGTTCCCTCTCGGGAGATGAGGCGCACCACGGCGTCCTGGATGCCCTGGCGGCAGAAACACTCCCACTTGGTTTTCGTCTCCGCCCGTCTCGGCACTGCGGTCTCTCCCATAACCAGCCGGTCGCAATTTAGACCGCTCGGTCATCATACGCACTAAACGGTCATGGGTCAACTATTATTCCGGCTGGCCGGGGAAGTGGGGCAGGAGGGAAAGCCATTTCTGGCTCGGGCGGTCTTCGTCCCGAGCCAGGACTGGAACTGGTCGAGATAGACGCAGGGAAATAGTGGGGGCACCTATCTTGCGTATTTGCATTTGGCGGGTAATACCAAGTTGCATTCAAACGACAATGCATTCTGATGTTCCCGTGGGCTGGGACACGCATCCCAGCCTGGCGAGGATATGTATCCTCGCCCACGGGAGGCAAACGACGGATAGGCTCTCAGTATCAACCGGCTGCTCGGCCGGAAACTTAGGCCAGAAGGCGAATCCGCGGCGGCCCCTCCGCGAAAGCACCCACGGCCCAGGCCTCCTGGCCGCGCCGATTGAGCGCCTCCTTGAAAGCGGCTTCCTTCGAGGGGGGCACTGCCAGGAGGAGGCCTCCCGAAGTCTGGGCGTCGGAAGCCATGAGGAGGCGGTGGGCCGGCACACCTTCGGCACCATCGAGGCTAGGCAGAACCGAATCCCGGTTGGCCACCGTCCCCCCGGGGACATTCTCCGCCAGGGCCTGGACTTCCACGCCGTCGAAAAAGGGCAGGTCCCCCAGGCGCACGACCGCGGCGAGGGAGCCCTCCACGCACATCTCCAGGAGGTGCCCGAGGAATCCGAATCCCGTCACGTCGGTGGCACCTTTGAGCTCCGCTTCCACTGCCGCCTCGGCGGCGGCGCGGTTCAAAAGGCACATGGATGACACGGCTTCCGCGAACCCTTCATCGTTGAGGCGATCGTTCTTGAACGCGGTGGACAGGATGCCCGTGCCTAGGAGCTTGGTAAGGTAGAGGCGATCGCCGGGGCGGGCGCCGCCCTTGCGCAGGAGGTGAGTGGGATGGACCTCGCCCACCACGGCCAGCCCGTACTTGGGCTCCGCGTCGTCCACCGTGTGGCCCCCCACGATGAGGCATTCCGCCTGTATGGCCTTCTCGGCGCCACCCTTCAGGATGAGCATCATCTCGTCCAGCCGGTACTTGCGCGTCGGGAAGCACACCAGGTTCAGGGCCAGCGTGGGCCGTCCGCCCATGGCATAGATGTCGGAGAAGGCGTTCGCCGCCGCGATCTGCCCGAAGGTGAAGGGGTCGTCCACGATGGGGGTGAAGAAGTCCGTGGTGAACAGAAGGACCCTGTCCGCGTCCAAGAGGTACGCGGCGGCGTCCTCCACGTGACCGGAGCCCGTGAGGAGCCTCTCGTCCGCCATGGGGGGCAGCTGGCGGAGCACCTCCGCCAGGTCCAGGGGACTGATCTTGCAGGCTCAGCCGGCGCCGTGGCTCAGCGCCGTCAGCCTTCCGATCTTGGGACGCTCGGGCATGGGTCCTCCGAAAGTGTGCCTACGATGAGGCGAATAAGCTGGACGCAAATAGTCGAGACGCAAAGAAGCAAGACGCAAGGGAAAAGGAATGAATGCCTCGTCTGCTATATCCCCTCATCGCACCTCATGTCTCGCGTCTGACATTTGGCGTCTCGCGTCTCGCGTCTTGCGCCTCGCGTCTCGCTCTTACGGCACCTTCGCCCGCGCCGCGGTTGGCGGCGGAGGCGGCGGGGGCAGCTGCCGCAGGAGGTCCAGCGCCAGGGGCGCCACGAGCACGCTCCCCGTCCCGTCCAGGCTGGCCACGGGATCTCCCGCCGAGG
>JAKAJA010000156.1 GCA_021814085.1 Acidobacteriota bacterium
GCCGTGGCCATGGTCTTCGCGGCCAAGGAGTACGAGCGCATCGCCGACCTCTGCACAAACATCGCGGAGGACGTGATCTTCATGGCCGAGGGGAAGAACATCAAGCACGAAGGGAACGTTTGATAGGGAGGCGGGAGGAGTGAGGAGTGAAGAGTGAACAGTTAATAGTGAAAAGCAGGCAGGAAAAAGCAAAAAGAATGCGATGGCGGCTGCGTTTGGCTAGATGCGAGGTCACCCTAATCCACGGTTCGGCGGATCTCGAAGGGGAGGAGATCGTGGCCCGCGGGGTAGATTCGCAAAGCTCACGGAGTGGGCTGAAGGAGGTTACTGGTGACCACCTACCTCATAACCGGCTGTGGGCGCGGCGTCGGCCTCGCGATGGCCACCGCCCTGCTGGCGCGTGGCGATCGGGTGATCGGCTCGGTGCGTTGCGGCCAAGCGCCTGTGACCCATGAGAATTTTAGGCATCTGACTTTCGACGTGCGCGACGATGCTGCCGTCAGGGCTGCGGCGGCCCACGTTGACGAGGCGATCGACGTTCTCATCAACAATGCAGGTATCATGGGCCCCCGCACTGTCTCTGCCCTCGAGATGGACTTTGCTGGATTTGCGGATGTGCTCGCCGTCAACGTTCTCGGGCCTTTGCGCGTAACGCACGCGTTCCTGCCGCACCTTCGCAAATCGAATGCAGCGAAGGTGATGGCAATTTCAAGTCAGCTTGGCAGCGTGAGCTTTCCGGGCTCCGACCGCATCGCTTACCGCACCTCGAAAGCGGCGCTGAACAAGTTGATGCAGGGCCTGGCTTTCGATTTGGCGAAGGAAGGAATAGCCGTTGTTGTCGCCCATCCAGGCTGGGTGCGCACGGACTTGGGCGGGGCCGGCGCTGACCTGGAGCCCACCGAGAGTGCCAGTGGGCTCATTGAAGTTCTCGACGCGCTGACAATCGAGACGAGTGGTCGCTTTCTGAACTGGGATGGAACGGAGCGGCCGTGGTAACATCCAGCTGAGAATGGATCGTTTGTAGTGTCAAAGCGCGCCAGCGTGCGAGCCCCGCCGAACAGCGTTGGCCTTCCGACTTTCGCCTTCCGCCTGACTCCTGACGCCTCACGCCTTCCAAATTCCGAATTCCGCTTTCCGAATTCCGAATTAGTCATCCCACCGTAAGGACCACCTTGCCCACGGTCTGGCGGTCCTGCATGCGCCGGTGGGCCTCGGCGGCCTTCTCCAGGGGAAGGGACAGGCCCACGCGCGGCCGGATGAGGCCCTTGGCCCACAGGGCTAGGAGGGAGCCGGCGGCCTCCGTCATGATGTCGGGCCGGTCCGCCAGGTGGTAGAGGTTGAAGGCGCTGAGGGTGCGGTTCTTGTCGATCATGGCCAGGGGGAAGACGGCGAGCATCTTGCGGAGGCGCCAGAGGGCCCCCAGCTGGGCGATGGTCCCCGGTTTCACGGCGGCGGCCGCGCCGAAGAGGACGTGCCTGCCGAAGGGCCCAAGCAGGTTCCAGGATTTCTTGAAAACATCCCCTCCAATGGAATCCATCACCACGTCGATGCCCCGGCCGCCAGTCTCCTCGCGGATGATGGCGGCGAAATCCTTCTCGGCGTAATTGATGACCCGCGCCCTTGGGCACTCCTCCAAGACCACCTTGCCCTTCGCCTCGCTGCTCACGGTGGCATAGACTTTTGCCCGCCCCGGGTTCAGGAGCTGGAGGGAAGCGATGCCCACCCCGCCGGCGGCGGCGTGCACCAGGACCGTGTCCGCGTCACGCACGTGGGCCAGCTGGAAAAGCCCGTGGTAGGCCGTGAGGTATTGAACGGGGAAGGCCGCGGCCTCGTTGAAGGTCACTCCCTCGGGGATCTTCATGGCGAAGGGTGCGGGGACCGACACCTTCTCGGCGTAGCCCCCGAAGGTGCAAAAAGCCATGACCCTGTCGCCCGCGGTCCATCCCGACAGGCCAGGCCCCACGGCTTCCACCGTTCCTGCCACCTCGATGCCCGGGACGAAGGGCGGCTTGGGGGCGGCCTTGTAGATGCCCAGGCGCGAGAGGACGTCGGCGAAGTTCACCCCCACGGCCTTTGCGGCGATGAGGAGTTCCCCCGGGTTAAGCTCCGGGTCGGGAATCTCCCGCATCTCGAGCTGGCTCACGTCCCCATGCTTCTTAACGACGATCGCTCTCACGGTGGATGTCCCTCCTGGGGAGAACGGGAGCGGGTAGCGGGGAGCCGGGAGCAGAGAAAAAGAAAGGCAGGTGGTCCTTGCTATCCGGCATGAGTTCCCTTCTCCGCTCACCTCCCCGACCGCTTGTTCTTTACCTTCTACCCGCTCCCTGCTCCCCGCTCCCTTATTTCAAGTACACCAGCACGCCGATAGTGGCGAAAATGGTCACGAGGAGGAGGCGCCGCATCCAGTAAAGGCGGGCGGCCCATTTCTCTTCGCGCGGGAGGCCCCTGTCCATGGCGAACAGGATGCCCGCGGCGAGGCAGATCCAGAGGGTGATGTTGGCCCAGACGCCCAGGTCGGGCGCCCTCCAGAGGTTCTTATATGCAGCCACGCGACCGGCGATCACCGCCCCGCAGAGGACCAGCAAGGCACCCGTGACGGCGCAGAGGTTGCGGGCGGTGGCCTCGGTCCATTCCCGTGCCATGGATGCTCCTAGAAGATCTTGAATGCCGGGGGCCGCCGGTCCCATGCCCCAAGGCGCAGCGCCATCACCGCGCCCCGGCGGGGGCGTACCTGGCCATCTCCGCCCCTCGGGGGCGGGCCCTCATCTTCCACCAGAACAACGGCCCGGCGAGGGCCTTATAGGTCTTCAGCTTGGCCTCGTAGAGCGTCTTGCGCGCGCTGGGCGGAGCCAGGTACTTGGCATCGTCGGGGTTCACGATAAGGCTCACCTCGATGTTTGGAGCCATCCCAATGGGGAGCCCCGCCTTCATGCAGGCCTCGTACATGTGGCGCATCACCACGACCATGTCCTCGTAGGCGGGGGACGGGAACTGCTCCATCTCCGCCCCGATGACGGGCCGGAAGATGCAGACCGTGGGGAAGCACCCCACGGAGACGATATAGTCGATAGCCCTGAGGGTGTCCTCGATGGGCTCCACCCCCGCGATGATCTCCCCGGAATTGCGGCCGGGCCCCATCTTCTTGGCGCAGTACTCCATGGCGTCGAAGAAGGCGCGCTGGCCGATGGTGGCCTCTTTGCCGGGGAGGTACTTGGCGAAGTAGTGGGGGTTGTGGAACTCGTAGCAGAAGGAGAAGTGGTCCGTCCCCAGGTCCATGAGCCAGTCGTACTTCCAGAGGTCCTTGCTGGGAGTCACCTGAACCCCCACGAGGGCCCCCACCTTCTCCTTGACCGCCTTGACGTAGGGGGCCGCTTCATCGAGCCCCTTGCCCGCGTGCTGGTACCCCGAGTTGAAATGGACGAAGGTGACCCCGCTCTCCGACTTGGCGGCCCGGGCTGTCTCAACTACGTCATCAAGGTCCTTCGCGGCCACTTCGTTCACCCCCACGTTGAGGCCCGTCGTGCAGAACTTGCAGGCCTGGCTTGGCGTGGAGTACCAGTAGAGGCACGAGTTGCTGATGTAGATGCCCAGGTAGGTGCCCTGGAGAACCCCGACCTTGGACATGGGCGTGCCCTTGCTCGTGCATCGCGTGTACCATTCGGGCTGGGGAGGAATGGTCACGGGGTAGGCCACGGAGGGGGCCCTGTCGTCCCGGACGAGGTAGCCCTGGCCACCCTTCAGGAGCCTGTAGGGCGTCGTAGCCACGAAATCTTCTTCCACCGGAACGTTGACCCAGATGTCCTTGCCCCCGGCCGGGACCACCAGCTCGAGCCCCGATCCCAACCCTGCCCTGGTTCGGGAAAAGAGGCGGGCGTCGTCCTCGAGGGCGCAAGTGCCGTCGATGCGGATTCCCTTGCAGAGGAGATCGATCTCCAGTTCGGCGGGGTTGAGCGGTGCCATGTCGTGGCCCTCCACCCGAAGGTTAGGCCAGGTCGCCCGGCGTGGCAAGGGCCGAGCGGTTGTCCCCTTGGAATTAGGAGGCTATACTGAATGTTACGCCATTTGGTAGAACCCAGATGAGGCATCGAAATCGCGCTATGGAGGTTCTGGTCATGTGTTCTTTCTCCCTTTCCCCGCGGCATCTTTTGGTGGTGGCCTTTTTTAGCCTGTCCCTATGCGCCTTGGCCACCGGCCTTCCAGAGGGGTCCGTCTCCGTGACCAGCGTCACGCCCAACACGGGCGATTACACCGGAGGAAAGGCTGTCACAATTGCAGGGACGGGTTTCGTAACGGGAGCCAGCGTGACCTTCGGGGGAATCCAGGCAACCGGCGTAGCGGTCATAGCTGGTACCATCTCTTGCACCACGCCTCCCCACGCACCGGGGGCCGTGGACGTCACCGTGACGAACCTGGACACAAGTCACGCTACACTACAAAATGGTTTCACTTATACGACGAGCCTCCCCGCACCCACCGTCTCTTCCTTAAATCCGACTACTGGCCCGACCACTGGCGGGACCTCCGTCACCCTCACGGGGACGGGGTTCGCGACGAGCGGCGTGGTGACCGTGACCTTCGACGGAACGGCGGCCACCGGGATTTCAGTGGGCAGCAGCTCCTCCGTCACCTGCATTACCCCGGCCCACAACGCTGGCGCCGTGGACGTGGTTGTCATCAATCCCGATACGCAGTCTTCTTCCCCCCTCATCGGCGGATTCACCTATACCGCGTCAGCTCCCAAGCCTACGGTAACGGGCGTCTCTCCCTCTTCGGGCCCGATCGCTGGGGGGACAGGGGTCACCATCACGGGAACGAACTTCGTCACCGGGGCTACTGTGACCTTCGACGGGACGTCCGCCACGGGCGTCTCCTTCGTCAGCGCAACCACCCTCAACTGCACGACCCCGGCCCATGCGGCAGGATCGGTCCCTGTGGTCGTCACCAATCCCGACGCCCAGACCGGAACCCTCCCCAACGGGTACACCTACACCACTTCTGGTTCGGCACCGACCGTTACCACCGTGGCCCCGGGGTCCGGCACCACCGCAGGAGGAACCACCGTCAATGTCACGGGGACCAATTTCGTCACCGGGGCTACTGTGACCTTCGACGGGACAGCCGCCACAGGGGTCGCCTTCGGGAGCGCCACTTCACTCACTTGCACCACACCG
>JAKAJA010000157.1 GCA_021814085.1 Acidobacteriota bacterium
CAACAATTTCCCCTTCTCCCACGGCCGCTCCCGCAGCAAGAGCCCCGACCGCGGCGGGCCCCTCGCCGCGGATGACACGGAGATCATCCTCGTGAGGCTCGGGACCCCGCTGGACGTGGACCGGCGGCTCCTGCCGCCCGCAGGCCAGTAGGCCGGGTGGCTGCCCGGTGGAGGGAGATGACGGGGACCCCTTGAAATCCAAGATATCCAGCCATAAGATACATATGCGAATCACACGGTAATAAGGTCCGAAAGGGCGCCGGGGCTCGAGCGAGTCCTTCGGAGGAGAATCTCATGGCCGGCAAGGAAGCAGCATTCGCCAAGAAGTCGAAAGGCAAGAAGCCCAATCCCATCACGCCCGCGGCACATGCGCTCTCCAGGGACGAGGCTTCCGCCCTCGGCAAGAAGATGCGGTTGGCCTGCCCCAGGGACTCCCACTCAATGTGGAAGCCTCCGAAGGACCGGCAGGACCCGATCCGGACGGTCCTGGAGGCGGAGACGGGGCGCATGCCCGAGCTTCTCCCTCTTCGCCACGGGCGCATGGTCCGCTCCGCCTTCACCTTCTACCGGGGCTCGGCCCTCGCTATGGCCCACGACCTCGCCTCGACGCCTACCTCGGGCCTCCGCGTCCAGTGCTGCGGGGATGCGCACCTGTGCAACTTCGGAGGGTTCGCCACCCCGGAGCGCAAGATCATCTTCTCCACCAACGACCTCGACGAGACTCTCCAGGCGCCCTGGGAGTGGGACGTGAAGCGCCTCGCGGCGAGCTTCGTGGTGGGCTGCCGGGACAAGGACATCAGCGACGCCACGGCCAGGGATATCGCCGCGACGTGCGTCCGCGCCTACCGCGAGTCCATGGCCGAATTCAGCCAGATGAAGACGCTGGACCTGTGGTACTACTCGCTGACGCCAGAGGAGTTGTTGAAGGACATGCCCGCGGAGTTCACCAAGCGGGCCATCAGGCGCATCGAGAAGGAGCAGGCGAAGAGCCGCGGCGAGGAGCTGTTTCCCAAGCTGGTGGAGCACAAGGGGGAGATGCCGGTCATCAAGGACCAGCTCCCCACGATTTTCCACGCCGAGGGCCATCCCCCGGGGGAGGTCCAGAAGGCCGTCAGGGACGTATTTGATTCCTATCGCGGCACCCTGCACAGCTCCTACAAATCCTTGCTGGACCGGTATGAGCTGAAAGACGCCGCCATCAAGGTGGTCGGGGTCGGTAGCGTGGGAACGGGCTGCTGGGTCCTGCTCCTCATGGCGGGCGAAGACGATCCCCTCTTCCTCCAGGTCAAGGAGGCGCGCGCTTCGGTCTTGGAGGCCCACGCTGGCAAGAGCGTTTTCCCAAACCACGGCCAGCGCGTGGTGAACGGCTACCGGGTCATGCAACCCGCCAGCGACATGTTCCTGGGGTATGCCCGGGGTCTGACGCGGGACTACTTCGTCCGTCAGCTCAGGGACATTAAGATCAGCATCCGAGTGGAGACCTTCGGCCCAGCGGAGATGACCTTCTACGCGGCGTGGTGCGGAAGGGCGCTGGCCCTGTCCCACGCGCGGTCCGGGAACTCCATCGCCCTCAGCGGGTACATGGGCAAGAGCGACGCCTTCGACAAGGCCATCACCGCGTTCTCCGTGGCCTACGCCGACCAGAACGAGAAGGACCACGCAGCCCTGGCGCGCGCCATCAAGGCCGGGAAGATCAAAGCCCAGTACGAGCAGGAGGAGTAATTTTCTAGGTGACCAACGACGACCGTCGGCTCGGAGCAATCCAACTGGCCCGTACCGCTATCCCCTAGGGGAGTGTGAACATGCTTGATTTCGTGGTCGGGGCGCTGAGGGACCACCCGGAGCTGGCGATCTTCTTCACGGTGGCCCTCGGTTTCCTCCTCGGCCGCATCAAGATCGGCTCCTTCACCCCGGGGAGCGTCGTGGGGACCCTCCTCGCGGGGGTCCTCATAGGACAGCTGGACATCCACGTGCCCGGTGTCGTCAAGGCGGTCTTCTTCAGCCTCTTCCTCTTCGCCACGGGCTACAAAGTGGGCCCCCAGTTCTTCCGGGGGCTCAAGAAGAACGCCCTCTCCCAGGTGGCCCTCACGGTGGTGCTCTGCGTCACTTGCCTGGTCACGGCCTTCACGGCCGCCAAGTTGCTCCACTACGACCGGGGCACGGCAGCGGGCCTCCTGGCGGGTGCATTCACCGAATCTACCGTCATCGGCACGGCGGGAGACGCCATCAACCGCCTGGACATCCCCGCGGAACAGAAGGCCGCCGAGACGAACAACATCCCCGTGGCCTACGCGGTCACCTACCTCGTGGGGACGGCCTTCGTGGTGTGGTTCCTCTCCAACCTCGCGCCCAGGCTCATCAAGGTGAACCTCAAGGAGGAGAGCCGGAAGATGGCCGCCGGGGGCGCGGGCGGCGCTGGCGCGGAGGAGGGCCCCCAATCGGCCTACCGCCCCTGGCAGTTCCGGGCCTTTCGGGTTTCGGCCCCGGGCCTTTCGGGGAGGACCGTGGCCGACCTCGAAGGCCTGTTCCCGGGTGAGAGAACCTTCATCGAGCGTTTTCGGAGGGGGGCCGACATCCTCGAGGCCGAGCCTGGCACGGTTATCAGGGAAGGGGACGTAATTGCGTTCATGGCGCGCCGCGAGCCGATCCTCCGCGCTCCCGAGCTCGTCGGGCCGGAGATTGAGGACCGCGAACTGCTCGACATACCGGCCCAGGCCCTCGATGTCGTCGTGACCAACCGCTCCCTCGTGGACCACAGCCTAGCCGAGCTGGACCGGCTTCACGGCCGCGGCATCGCCCTCCGAAAGCTCATCCGGGGTGGCGAGGAGATGCCCTTCGCGGCCGACACCACCATCAACCGGGGCGACATCCTCCAGATCATGGGCTCCGAGTCTAACGTGGAGCGGGTCGCGAAGATACTCGGGTACGCCGAGCGCGGCACGAGCGCGACGGACATGATCTTCGTAGGCACGGGCATCGTCCTGGGCGGCCTCGTGGGTCTCCTGTCCATCAACGTGGCAGGCCTTCCCCTCACCCTCACGTCCAGCGGCGGGGCTCTCATCATGGGCCTGGTCTTCGGATGGCTGCGCTCCGTGCGCCCGACCTTCGGCCGCATTCCCGAGCCGGCCCTGTGGATATTCGACACCTTGGGACTTGTCGTCTTCATCGGCATCGTGGGCCTCGACGCGGGCCCCAGCTTCATCTCCGGGCTGCAGAAGACGGGGATCAGCCTGGTCTTCGTGGGGCTCGTGGTGGCCGTCTTGCCACACGTTGTGGCGATCCTCTTCGGCCGATACGTGCTGAAGATGAACCCTGTCACATTACTCGGAGCGTGTTCGGGGGCGGGCACCAACACGGCCGCCCTCCGGGCCATCCAGGACGAGGCCCAGAGCAAGCTCCCGGCCCTGGGCTACACGGTGCCGTATGCGGTGGGCAACATCCTCCTCACCGCCTGGGGCCCCGTCATCGTGGCCATGCTTTCAAAATGAGGCGTGGCAAACCGGAACCTTTGAAGGCAGGATAACCACAGGAGGCGGTTCCATGGGGCATCGGATGTTTTCGTCAGTGAGAAATGGGGTCGCCCTCTTTGCCTTCGCCTTCTGCCTGTGCCGTGTATTGCCCCTGGGCGGGACCGAGCCCGTCTCCATGGGGGACATGGTGGGCTTCCGGGGGATCCTCGTCCCCCCCGTGGAGAAGTCCGACGTCACCAAGCTTATAGATGCGGGCACCATCGATGCGGACGGGTTCACTTACATCGTGCTCAACCTGGCAGGGGAGTCCAAGGAGACGCCCACGCGGCCGGGGGGAACCGTGGGGGCACTGCTGGTTCCGGACGTGGCGCCCTTTGACAAGGTCTTAACCCAGCTCAACGTCGTGGCCGTGCCGCTAGAGATAAAGGCATCCATGGCCGCGGAGACGTACCCCTATTTCTGGGCCAAGCAGGCGCGCTTCGACGTGGGGTTCCCGCGGTATCGGGTGCTGCTCTACAACACCACCGGAGTTACAGCCACGGTGGCCGTCTTCGCCTACCGGTCGCGTTAGCGAGGGGCTGCGCTTGCGTTGAGAGAGGGCCGCACCCTCCCGGTGTGGAGAGGCTGCGAATGGGGCCGCGTCCCAGAGGGGCATGTCTCGGAAGCGCTGTTCCCCCAGAAGGAATCGGTGTTTCGAATCCATCTCTCCGCCCCTGCTTCTCATCCTCTGCAGAATCGCCTCTCTCCCGGCATAGAACGCCCCAACGCCTCCGTTTGAAGGCCCTTCCAGTGCGCTTGCACAAGGTTATGATGAGCGTCCTTCAGAGGACTTGATGTATAGTCACAACATACTCAGAGTAGCTGTAGCGTCTCCGATTACCGGGCACCCCGACCCATGGACCTAGAAGGGGGAGGCATCATGAAAACGATGACGAATATAGGAAAAAACCTCGATAAATCGGTCGAGGCGCTGCGCCGTAGCGCACTCTTCCATGGCCTGAGCGAAGAGCAGTTGCGAAGCGCCGCAGGCCAGGCCCATTTGATCATGCTCGAAGCTGGAGAGGAACTGGTCGGTCAGGGCGAGACATCCGCGGGCATCATCGTGGTGTACTCCGGAGAGCTTCGCGCCCTGCAGGTTTCTGGACCATCGTCCGAGCCATACGAGCTGGCCCGCTTCGCACCGTTCGAGGCGGTCGGCTTGGCCAGCGCGCTGCTTGGACGGTCGAGCCCAGCGGCGCTCGCCGCCGTGGTACCCTCGACCGTGATCCGCCTCGACCCTGGACTTCTCGAGCGGCTGGCGGGGCAAACCCCCGCCTTCGGGCTCGAGTTGGCGCGTTTGCTGGCCGAGCGTTTAGAGCGCGCGGTCGGGCACCTCCCGATCCCCGAAGCCGACGCCGCCTTGGTGGCGCAGGGCGGGCTGCTCGACTTGCTTCCGCGCGACCTTATGGTCCGCCTCCGGGCGGTCCCCCTGGCGCAGAGCGGCCAATCGCTCACCCTGGGCCTCGCCGATGAGCCGAGCCCGGAACTGTTCGAGCGCCTGCGCCCCCACCTGCCGAGCATGGAGCTGCGCCCTGTGCGCCTCACCTCGCGCCAGTTCGACCAACTGCTGGCTGGCGGCGCCGGTGTCATGGGCCCGCCGGCCGAACACCCCGCCATCGATCCGGCGCTGCTCGAGCGGCTGCTCCGCGCCATGGTGGCCG
>JAKAJA010000158.1 GCA_021814085.1 Acidobacteriota bacterium
CATGCTCCCCCCCGCGCCCACTCCCCCCCGGCCTGTCGCTTCGGCTGTTCTCCCCCGGGCCGAGGGACAGATCTTCGCCGAGATCCTCGGGGACGCCGTGCCGGAGCCGCACCCCTGCGTGAAGGAGCCGGGGGTGATGTGTTGCGGGTCGGGGCGCTGCAAAACACTCGGGTTTTAGCCTGCAAGCATAGCCCGCCAGTCTCGGGCCACCTGCCACGTCATGCTCTCATCAAGAATCCTTCATCAGATCGGCGATTCTTCTAGGCTGCCCTTCGGGGGAATTGCCCGGGTCTTGCTTCGAAGCTTTCCCCGTAGGCAAAGCGTCGAAGAAGCACGGGGTGGGCCGCCTCCGGTGCGGCCGCCTCGCCTTCCTCGCATCTGGCCCAATCCGGGCGGGATGACGGTTTATCGCTTTCATTTCTGCGTGTGGCGAGCTTCAGGATGGTGCAATTAGGCCTTTCGCGCTGCCGGTCCGATCCGGGCGGGATGATGGTTCACGGGTGCACCCAACCGGGCGTCGTGGGAGCCGCCTCCTGGCGGCGAAAGGCCGTCGATGCCAGGCCTGCGATTCGCGACCGGAGGTCGCTCCCACACCGACACCTTCTAGGAGCGTCAGTCGGAAGCCTCAGCCCGTCTCCACGCGGTTGCGTCCACGCTCCTTGGCGCGGTAGAGGGCCCGGTCCGCGGCGGTCACGAGGTCGGCCGCCGTGCCGCCATCCACGGGCCGGCAGGACGCCGCGCCGAAGCTCACCGTCACGGCGGGGGCGGCGGAGGAGCCCGAATGGGGAATCTGCATGGCTCTCAGGCGGAGCCGCAACTCCTCCGCCAGGGCCTTGGCGTCCTGGAGGGCCATGTCCGGGAGGACGATGACGAACTCCTCGCCTCCGTAACGCGCGAGGAGGTCTCCCGCGCGCCTGAGGCCGGACTGGAACGCGAAGGCCACTCGCTGCAGGCAGGAGTCCCCGCTGGGATGGCCGTAGGTGTCGTTGTACGCCTTGAAGAAATCCACGTCGGCCATGAGGATCGAGATGGTAGCCCCCGTCCTGAAGGCCCGCCGCCACTCGGCGTCCAGGGTGGAATCGAAGTGGCGGCGGTTGGCGATCCCCGTCAGGGCGTCCAGGTGGGTCAGTTCGGTGAGGTGGCGGTTGGCGATTTCCAGCTCGCGCCCCCGTTCCTCCAGCGCCCTGTTCGCTTCATCCACCTGGCGGGTTCTGTCTTCCAGGGCGACGTTGGCATCGCGGAGCTGGGCCGTCCGTTCTTCGACCTTAGCCACGAGCGTGCGCTCCCGGACCTGCAGCTGCCGGACGCGCATGCGGTAGCCGCCCCAGGCTGCGGCGGCGGCGATGAAGGCGACGCATAGGTAGAAGGGGACGGTCTGGTAGAACCTGGGCAGGACCCTCACCGCGACGCTCGTGCCCGCCTCGTTCCACACGCCGTCTTCGTTGCACGCTCTCATTTCAAAACGATACCTGCCGGGAGGCACATTGGTGTAATAGGCCGTTCGGCGGCTCCCCGCCTCCACCCAGCCGTCGTCGAATCCCACGAGCCTGTACCTGAAGCGGACCCGCTCGGGTGCCCGCAGGCTCAGGGCTGTATAGCGGACGTCTACCCCGTGGGTTCCCGCGGGGACCACGGCCGCCCCATGTGCCATTACCGGCTTGCCGTCGGCCAGCAAAGCTTCGACGTTCAGCGGCGGGGGCATGGTGTTATAAGGCAGTCGCGTGGGATCGACGGACACCAAGCCGTCGGCGGTGGGGAACCAGAGACGGCCATCCCGCGTGACGCACCCCGCGGGCTGGCTCCCTCCCATGCACTCGCTGCTCCCCATGCCGTCGGCTTTCCCGAATGCGGTGCACACCACCGCCGTGCGGCGCCCATCGGCAAAATCCTCCAGGTCTTGGAGGGGAACCTTGAAGAGCCCCTTGTTGCAGCTCATCCAGAGATTGCCCATGCCGTCGGGAAGAATTTGGAACACCACGTCGTCATAGAGCCCATCCCTGCGTGTGCACGATTTGAGCCTGCCGTCCTTGAAGCGGGCCAAGCCCCCGCCGCTCGTTCCGAACCACAAGCTGCCCGCCTCACTCTCGAAGGCGGAGATGACGACGTCGCTGGCCAAGCCGTCGGCGACGACGAAGACCCGGAATTTGTCCCCTTCCAGGAGGGCGAGGCCGCCGGTCGTCCCGACCCAGAGACGGCCCTGCCGATCCTCGTGGAGGCACCAGACTTCATTGTTCGGGAGCCCGTCCCGGGTGGTCATCATGGAGAATCGGCCCCCCTCAGTGTGCACGAGCCCGCCACCGTAGGTGCCCGCCCAGAGGCTCCCATCACGCCGCTCCAAGATGTCGACCACGAAGTCGCCGCCGAGACCTTGCGCGGCGCCCAGGTGGCTCCACCGGCCGGCCGAGTATCGGTCCAGGCCTCCCGCCTCGGTTCCAATCCAGAGGCTGCCGTCCCTCGCCGGGAGCAGCGCGCGGACCGAATCCGCGGGAAGCCCGGAGGCCTTGCTGAAGGTGGTGAACTTGCCGCCGTAGTACCGGCTGAGGCCCGAACCGCTCGTGCCGATCCAGACCGCGCCGGAGGCATCCTGACAGATGACCCGAACGACGTTCCCGGCGAGACCGTCGCGGTCGGAGAAGGTTAGGAACTTTCCCCGCGACAGGCGCACCAGCCCGCTGCCCCAGGTTCCCACCCAGAGACTCCCCTCGCGGTCCTCAAAGAGGGCGTTCACGGCGTCGTCCGGGAATCCGTTCTTGGTGGCGAGCGTTTCGAAGCGCCCCCCGGTCATCCGGCTGAGGCCGCCTCCGTTCGTCCCCACCCAGAGGTTCCCATCCTGGTCCTCGCAGAGGGAGCGGATCTCCTTTTTCGACAGGCCACCGTCCTCGCCGACACGGGTGAGGTGCCCGTCTTTCAACCGGTATAGTCTGCCATCCTTGGTGCCGATCCACACGCTGCCGTCCCTCCCCGCCAGGAGGCTCCACACGTCACTCCCTTTCAGCGGAGCCGTCTCGGGCGGCACTTCGAAGCGCCCGGCGCGCATCCTGAAAAGGCCGGACCCGCGGGTTCCGATCCAGAGCCCTCCCGAGCCGTCGCGGCAGAGAGTGCGCAGATCGTTGGTGGGGAGGCCGTCCTTGGTCGTGAATAGGGTGTGGACTCCGGAGTGGATCCGAAGCAGGCCGAGGGACGTGGCGGCCCAGCAGTCGCCGGCCTTGTCATCCACGATGGACCAGACCCCGCCCCTCAGCTTCGCCTGGTCACCGACCATATCCTCGAAGATGCCATTCTTGCCACGAACGAGATCTCCGCTCCACGTGCCGACCCAGATATACCCCGCCGAATCGAGGAAGAGCGCCGAGACGGCGTTGTCCCGCATTCCTCTGACGACGGTCTTGTCGAAGACGGTGAAGGCCGCGCCGTCAAAGCGAACGAGACCCTCCTCGGTGCCGAACCAGAGATACCCGTCGGAGGCTTGAAGAAGCGCGCTCACGGTGTTCTGAGGCAGCCCCTCCTGGGTCGTCCAGGTCTGCTGCACGTATTGTGTCACGTCCCGTGCGGGATCCAGGGCGGCGGCGGGCAGGCTGGCGAGGAGCGCGGATGATACGAGGGCGGACGCCACGACAAGTCGCAGAGAAGACGCCGCGGCCAAGACATGTCGTCCCGGTGATGCCCTCCCCATGGCCATCCCCCCGAACATTGTGACACAACTGGCCGGCACCCTGGGACAGCCTCAACGGTTGAGCATCTCCTCGCAGGCGCGAAGGACCGCACCGACGGAGACGCCCTCCAGGCAGGGGGGTTTGCCTTCCGGAGAGGGCGAGCATTCCTGCCAGAAAGCCTGGCGGCAGGGAGAGCAGGGCAAATCCGCGTAGACCACACGGTATCTGTCATGGGGAAGGTAGGGGGCCGTCTTGTGCGGTGCACCGGGGCCGAAGAGGGCGACTACCCGTGCCCCCACGGCCGCGGCCACGTGCATGGGCCCCGAGTCGTTTCCCACGAAGAGGGACGCCTTCGCGATGACGGCGCCCATGCCCCTCAGGCTCGTCTGGCCCGCGAGGTCCGCGGCCCCGGGACAGACCTCAAGGAACTCCCGATGAACCTCGGCGTCCGCGGGAGCACCCACCAGGACTGAACGGAGGCCGAACCGCGCTTCGAGCTCTTGCCCCACGGCACCGAACCGCCGCGCGTGCCAAGCCCTGGGCGCCTTGCTCGCGGCGATGTGGAACACGGCGAAGGGCGAGGTCACACCGGCGCGGGCAAGGGCCTCCTCCGCCTGGTCGTGGTCCTCCGCCGCCAAAGGGAAGGCGAGCCCTTCGTCCTTCAATTCGATGCCGATGGGTGATAGGACCTTGGCGAACTGGCGCGCGTGGTGTTCGTGCCAGTCGGCCTCCGTGAAACGGACGGCGTGGGAGAGAAGGAACGCTCGTCGGTCCGTGTCCAGGCCCGCCCGCACGGGGATGCCCGCCAGACGCACGAGGGCCGCCTCGCGGAATCCCTTGGGAAAGACAAGGGCCGCCGCGAAGCCTTCCCGCCGGAGTCCCCTGGCCTGGACGATGGTGCCCGCCAGGTCTGTCCCATCGAGGGACAGGACGCCCCGTATGCCGGGCAGCCCCTCCACGGCAAACCTCACCTGGGGCTTCACGAGGGCGTGGAGCTCGAGGTCGGGCCGGGCCCCGCGAAGGGCCGCGAGGGCCGGGGTGCAGAGGATCACGTCCCCCAGCCAGTTGGGCAGACGCAGGAGAACCTTTTCTCCTCGCGGAAGGTCCACGGCAACGCTCATCCCTAGTGTCCTTGGGACATGAGCCAGATGATGATGAGCAGGACTATTCCGGCGAAGGCCGAGGCGAAGAAGATCTTCAGCCACGACCAGGGCTTGTCGCCGTAAAGCTTGCCCGTCTGGCCATTCACGGCGAAGGGGTAGACCTTGCCCTTGTACTTGAAGGACCCGATCCAGAGGGGGCAGAGGAGGTGCTTGAAGGTCTGTTCCGAGAGACGCGTCTGCACCCGCAGGTCGCGCTGCGTGTCGCCGGGCACGTCGCCGGAGCACTTGTCCACCTGGTCCGCCTCCATGTTCTGCTTGGCGATCTGGTAGACCATCTTGAGGGGCATGTCGGCGTTCAGGATGCCGAAGCCGGAGAGGTACATGGCGCTGTACGGC
>JAKAJA010000159.1 GCA_021814085.1 Acidobacteriota bacterium
GCTTCTGACGCGCGGTCCACGTCGGCGGCAGCGCCCGCGCCGTCTCGGCGAGCGCCGGCTGCACCTGCTCCTCGCGCAGCCCCTGCGCGTAGAGGTTCTGGAGGGTGCGGTCGGACTCCTTCGCGAGCTGAAGCACCACCCTAACGCGGTCGGCCGTTGGCGCGAGCTCGTGCCGGCGCAGCCAGAAGACGACGTTGGATTCTCCCGACATGGGCCCCACCTCGATGATCTGGCGCTTGCCGAACCATGAGGGAGGGACGGCCGAATAGACGATGTCCACTAGGGACTGGTCACCCTTCCCGAGGGCTTTCAGTATGGCCGACGCGTGGACGCCGGTGCCCGTTCGGTAGGCGTCGGGGCCGAAGACCGGGTAGTTCCATGGAATGGCGGCGCCGGTCCACCTGGAGACCCACTCCACGTATTCGGTGAGCAGTGACAGGTCTTTCTCCCAGAGTCCCATGAGCCTCAGGTTGACCAGGATCATATCCAAGGGCGTATTTCCCACGCGCTCGCCGAGCCCCAGGGCGGTACCGTGAATGCGGTCCGCTCCCGCTTCCATGGCGCTCAGGGCCGATGAGAGGCCGAGACCCCGATCCATGTGCCCGTGCCAATCCAGCTTCACCTCCGCCCCCGAATCGGCGATGATGCCCTTCACGTAGCGAACCAGGTTCCGGGCCCCGACGGGAGTGATGAATCCCACCGTGTCGGCGATGCAGAGCCGCGTGGCTCCGCAGTCGATGGCCGCGGTGTAGAGCTGACGGAGCACCTCGGGGCGGGCACGGCTCGTGTCCTCGGTGACGAAACTGACGGGAACCCCCTCCCGGGCCGCGAGGCTCACCGAATCGCGCGTGGCCTTGAGGAGAAATTCAAGGTTCCAACCCTCCGCATACTGCCTCACCGCACTGGAACCGATGAAGGTGGCCACGGTGATGGGAATACCCGCGCGCTGGGAGATCTCCACGATGGCCCTGATGTCCCCCGTCACGGTCCTGGCGGCGCAGTTGGGCTCGAGGGGGAGTTTCTGGCGGGCGATCTCTTTTGCGAGGTAGAGCGTGTCTTCGCTAACGTGTGGGCCTGAGGCAGGCAGGCCGATGTCCACGGCCTGCACGCCCAATCCGGCGAGGATGTGCAGAAATTCGCGTTTGGCCTGGAGCGGAGGATTCCGCGCGGAGGGGCTCTGGAGGCCGTCCCGCAACGTCTCGTCGTCCAGTTCCACGGGCGTGGCAAGGCTTCTCCCCTGCCCGATGGACCCGTCGTTGCCGTTCCAGTTGTAGACCCAGCGGTCCATCCCTAGTCCCCTCTCCGCATCGTTGTCTGTCGGAGGTACTGCCTCAGCGGCCCTTGAAGAGCGGCTTGCGCTTCTGGAGGAATGCGGCAGTGCCCTCTTTCATGTCTTCAGTGGCACAGCACAGCCCGAAGAGTGTGGCCTCCATATAGCAGCCTTCCTCCAGAGGCATGTCCAGCCCCGCGTTGACGGCCTCGAGACAGTGTCGGACCGCTTCGGGCGCCTTCTCGGAAATCTTGGCGGCGAGGTCGCCTGCCTTCGCCAAGAGCTCTGCTAGAGGCACGACGGCGTTGACGAGACCCATCTCGTAGGCGCGCGCGGCGCCGATCCTGTCCCCCGTCACCAGGAGCTCGATGGCGATGCCCCTGCCCACGAGCCGCGGCAGGCGCTGCGTTCCACCGTACCCGGGAATGACCCCCAGGTTCACTTCGGGTTGCCCAAACTGGGCATTCTCGGAGGCGAGGCGGATGTGGCACGCCAGGGCCAGCTCGCACCCTCCGCCGAGGGCGAAACCGTTCACCGCCGCGATGACGGGCTTGGGAAAGGTTTCGATGGTCCGGAAGAGCCCTTGGCCGAGGATCGCGAAGTCGCGGCCGATCTGCGCGTCCAGGGAGGCGATCTCGCCGATGTCCGCCCCGGCCACGAAAGCCTTTTCCCCGGCGCCCGTAAGGACGACGCTCCTCACCGCCGGATCCTTCGCCGCGGCATGGAAGGCGACACGCAAATCCTCGAGGGTTGCCCTGTTGAGCGCGTTCAGTTTATCAGGCCGGTTGACCGTAATCAGGGCAAACCCGTCTCTCGTTTCGTAGAGTACGTTGGTCAGGTTCATGGCACGGTCTCCTTATTCGGGAAGGTCCTTCTGGCCTCGGCCCGGATCGGATTGCGGCGGGAGGACGGGCTCCCTTGGTTTATCTCCGGGAAATCCGGACGGACGCCTTGTCCCTGATGGCTCAGCGGCCGGGCGGGCTCACCCCTTGGAGGGCGAACCGCATTCCAGAAACTTGAACCTGAGCATTCCGAACCCCACCTGAGCGCCCGATTTGAGGGGAGTCAGCACGCCCGTAGGTATGCGTTTGGAATTGATGAAGGTCCCATTGAGGGTGCCCACTTCTTCAGCGAGATAGAACTGCCCGTTGCTGAAGATGATCTTGGCATGCCTCCTCGAAACGCTGCGCTTCACGTCCTCCTCGGTAAGGTCTACGTCGGGGGTAATACCCGTCACGGGGTCCTTACGGCCAACGAGGGAGATCTCCCTGTAGATGGGGAAGACCTTGAGGGACCCATCGGCCACGAACTCCGCCAGCACGGGAGGCTTCTCCTCCGTCTCCGGGAGGGCGGACACGGGCTCTCTCTCACCCCCCGGGATGACCACGGCCTTGCCCTGGCTGCTGAGGGAGAGCTCCAGCTGGTCCGTGGTCTCCCTGAGCCGCTTGGATATCTTGCGCAGCATCCGCACGGCGATCTCGATGTTGCTCTTGATCATCTGGTCGAAGGTGGCGCCATTGATGACGATGAGCTCGGCGTCTTCGATGACCTCGGCCGTGGCCGTGCGGGGCATGCTCTCCAGGAGGCTCATCTCGCCGAAGAAATCACCCTTCTCAAAGACCCTCACGAAGCGCTTTTCCTCGTTGATGTTTCTGTAGAGTTCCACCTCTCCCGATTGGATGACGAACATCTCGGCGCCGGAATCGCCCTCATTGAAGACGATCTCCCCTTTGCGATAGGGCACGATGAAATCTCTCAGGGGATTCCCCATTTCATCCCTCTTCCGTGGCTCGTACAGTCTAATTCAAAGGCGCGGCCCCGGCAACGACCAGAACGCTGCTGACAGACTGCCGCGGGTCCCCTCGAGTGTCTCAGCCGCTATCTATCTCAGGGGAGGCTCACCACCATCTGGCCCGACTCCGCCTCGTCGATCTTCTTCATGAAGCTGGAAAACTCGCCGTACTTGACCGGCCACACGATCTGGTAGGGCACCCTGACGGAGCGCTCAACGAGGATTTCGCCCTTGCTCTCCGACGTCTTCAGGTGATAGCTGCCGAAGGCCGTCTTGAGGTCCAGCGATGGCATGGGGTAGTCGGCCTTGGCTCCCGCTGGAAGGCGGAAGACGAACTTCTGGTTGGCGAAGATGGGAGCCCCCGTGGTCAGCGGGAGCTTCCGCTCCCTCAGACTGGCAAACACCTGGCCGAGATGCAGGGAGGGCAGAGGGTCTGGAACCGTGAGGTGCCCGCCTTCTGAAAGAGCGTAACCCTGTATGAGTATGGTGTAGTTCCACTGAAGGGGCTTGAAGGGGTCATCCATGTTGCCGACGTTGAAATCCTCCAGATCGAGGTTCCCGTGCTGCTTGGAGAGGGCCATCTGCACGGCCTGCCTCCACTGGTCCTTGTCCATGCGCCTCAGAGCCCCGCGGAGGGTCTCGCTCGCCTCGGGATCGAGGGTCTGACGGTGCACGACGCGGAGGTTCCCGTCCGAGGTCAGCTCCCTCGTCTCCTCCTCCATGGCCTTCGTCCACGGCCCGAAGTCGGCTGGAATTTCAGACTCCTTCCAGGGCTCCGCCGAAGTGAGGTCCGTGGCCCGGGCCCCCTGCAGATACCACGCGAGGGTGTACGGATCGCGGTAGGGGCTCGCCAGTGTCAGATAGCGCGCCCCCGATGGAAGGTCGACTTTCAGGACGGGAATGGCGAACTGGCCGAGACGCGGGAGGTTTTCCCGGTAGACGCGATCGGGAACCGCCTCGGCCGTGAGGATGCGAAAGGGGATCCTGGCGAGGGTCAAGAATGCCGCGGCCACGGGCAACCGGCTCCCCTGCCTCGTGAGGAGCGTCTGCGTGGGGTCCTGCCACCCCCCTGAGCCCGAGCTGTCCACTTCTTGGAGGAGGTAGCGAACGATCCGGTCCACCTTGTCTTCGGGAGTCTTGGCGTCTCCTACCGCCTCTCTGTAACGCTTCTCCACTTCAGGCGTTACCTGATACGATCCCGTGATACCCTCCTTCAGGAACCTACCCAGATCTTTCCAGTCCACTCCCCCGACGGCTTCCACGAGGGGGATGAAGAGCGTCTTGTTGGGGGTGTCCGGCTCGGGGGCCACACGGGGCATGTCCCTGAAGTCCCAATTTCGCCAGTTGACGCCGTTCGAGCTCCCTTTCTTCCCTGGATCGGGCAGGTTCTGCTCGTGGAACTGCATGGGTATGGAATCGGGCCACTCCAGGTACCACTGGGTGCGGTGGAAGGGCTTCTCGATATCTTGGAAGAGGTAAACCTGGGTCGTGACGTAGGCGTTGGGTTTCACCCCCGACGGCTGCTTCAGGGTGAAGTATTCGTACTCGATGATGTCGCCCGCTTCCAGCCCCTGCATGCTGATGGTGTCCTTCTCCGGAACCTGTTCGGGTTCGAGGATCCGGCCGTCCGGCTTCACCGTCCGGAGCATGAGGACTACCTGGCCCGGCAGGGACTGTTCGCTCTCCCGGTCCACGCCCTCCTTGTCGTTGATCTTGATGATGCCGTGGTAGCGCTCCAGGGAAGACCCGTCTTTCTGGACCCTCGTGAACATCTGGTCGAGGAGGAGCGAAGAGGGCGACGCGTCGGGACTCTTGGTCGTGTCCTCCGCCAAGACCCGCGCCAGATCCAGGTGCTTGTCCTGGAAAGGCATGGGTTCGCCAAGGGCCCACTTCGCCAGGTCCACCTGGAAGGCGTCCGGCTTGGCATCCTTGAGGGAGGCCCAGGCCTTCCTCCCCGCCGCCTCATCTCCCTGGAGGAAGCAGGCTCTTGCCAGGCTCAGGGCATAGCCGACGTCCGCGGGGTTCAACCCCGCGAGCTTTTCGAATCGCTTCCTTGCGGCGCCGGGGTTCCCCATCCTGAGC